>JALHLM010000365.1 GCA_022844585.1 Pirellulales bacterium
ACCTTCGGTCGGGGCGGTGGCACGGTCGGGAGACCGTGCCACAACGAGGTTCGCGCCAATCTCGTGACGGCGACTATGGATTCACCACGACATTCGCGGAGGATGCCATGGCGTCGGCACCCAGGCCGCCCCACATTTCGCCTTTCTGACCCGCGTTCGGCGTGATTACGAACAGCGACATCACGTCGGCGCCGTCATCACCATGCATTTGTCCCCAGATGCTGCCGGTGGAACCGACGTCTTCTTGCAAATGTCCGCGAATCGTGTCGTTGCCGGCGCCGCCGCTGGCCTCGCGCAAGGCCACGCTGCCGTCGTTCTCGCCGCGATAGACCATGCCCAGCGTGTCGTTGCCGTCGTTTCCGTAGAGGATCGCCTTCAGGCGTGCGCCGCGGGCGACGTCCACGTCGTTGCCAGCGTTGATCCAAATCGCGTCATTGCCGGCCCCTCCACTGGCCGTGATGACTAAGGACGAGGCTTTTTTCAGGTCGTGCAGCACGTTCGCGTCGAAGCGATCGTTGCCGAGGCCCAGGGATACGGAGACGTTGCGCTGCTCGCCGTCCTGCAGGTTGCCGACCAGGTCGTAACGGACGACATCGTCGCCGCTCCCGGTGGCGACCTTGATATCCGAGATATTGGCCGCCGCAAACGCGCCGAAGCCCGTCGCGGAGCCGTTAATCATGTTGGCGCCGTCGTCGAACAGAAATACCTGGTCGTTGGCGCCATTGCAGGTGATGGTCAAGGCCGGCGCCATGTTCGCCACGACGCAGGCCATCATCTTGCGATCCTCCAACGTCTCCCATCCGCCCAGCCGATGCCGCGCGGCCCGGTGCTGCCGTTTGCCCGTCACGCGCTGGTTGCGCCCGAAGATTGATTTCCAAATCCCCTTCATGACTGTTCTCCCGATGAGAAGTTTTGCTGGGAAAGCGGACAGAAGCCGCCATCATCCTCCAGCCAACAGATGCCGCGACGGGGAGGAGTTGTTACCGGGAGAATTAGGCGCGGGCGTGGTTTCCTGTCAGGCACGTCCTTGTAGGTCTTTGGGACGTGACTGCGGTGGTGCTTTGTTAGTGTTTGATTGCTTCGGCGGCGGTGCCTGACCTACGGCGGATCATTCGCCGGCGTTGCCTGGTAGTTCGGTGCTGGGCGCTTTGGCCCAATTGGCTGGGTAGTGGCCGCGTGCTAGGTATTTATGGAAGGTTGACCATGGCCAATCGTGCGGTGATGTAACGTAGCCGTGCTTGACTGGGTTGTAGTGGATGTAGTCGAAGTGGGCTTCGAGGTCCGCTTCGTCGCGGATCATGTGTTCCCAGAAGCGGCGCTGCCAGACGCCGCGCCGGCGCTCGCGCTGCCGGACTGGGTTGCGTCGTTGTTCCCGGCCATTCCACGCCGTCCATGCTCGTGTGAATTGCGACTTGATCCAATTCCAACGTAGCGAGTAATCTTCGTCTGTCGGCGGCAGCGACCACAGGGCGTGGAGATGATCGGGCAATAAAACAAGCGCGACGGGCCGAAACGGAAATCTACGTCGGCATTCTCGCATCACGCTGCCAAGCAGCGACCGCGCCTCCTCCTGCTCAAACAATGGCGCCCGGCCTTCAGTCACGACGGTAAAAAAGAAACTCCCGCCGCGTATAAAATACCGTCGATACTTCGACATCGTCGCCCCCAAATCGTAGGTCAGGCAAACTCTATCACCCTACAAGTATGCACCAAGCAGAACACGTCCATCAAGTTCCACTATCGCACCGAATCAGGATTGCCTGACTTGGGAGAATCGCCGCTTCGTACGGAAAGCTCGGCACGCTGGCGACGTCTCGACGATTTGTTGTTGTGCTGCGTCGACAAAGTCAGGCAATCCCCTTGTGGTGCGGAGTGGGGCGTGATGGTTGCGTTGCTTTGGGAGCGTGATCGTTGATGATGGATTTTGCCTGACCTACGGGAGCGACCTATTGCGCTTCAGGCGGTCGATAACGTCATTGAACCACGGACTGCCAGGGTTGCAGTTTGCGACTTGCCACGGGCGCGCTTCCAAGGCGGCGACCGCGGTTTCAATATTCGCAAAGTCTGTGAACCAGACCGCTGCCGCGTCGGAAACTCTCGGCGACAAATTCGCTAAGCATTGAATTTGCATCGCGTCCGTTTCCTGGAACGCGAACCAATCCATTTCCCATTCAAACTGTTGTTCAGGACTTCCACGAAACTCACAGTGCCAAGGCCGCGGATTTAGCCTTGCGCCCTCTCGGACCGCACAACCAAACTCAATCGAGAAACGTGTATTCCATTTTCCGCATTCGAAGTGAATGACGTCGATAAACAAGGGCCGGAAACGCCACATCGTCCTACCTGGGTTCTGAAAACCAAGGTCGACGAGCGACGGACCGACGACCTTAGGAATAAGGCGTCGAACTTCGTGCCAGCGCAGCATTGCTTTTCATCACACAAACGGCGTAATTCCCGGCATCGCCACGGCGGGCGTTTCGAGGGGGCCCCACTCGTAGGCTTTGGGGGAGAGGTCTTCTTTGCTGTTGACCGCTTCTTCCCAGGTGATGACCTGGCCGGTGTAGCTGGCCATGCGGCCGATGATGGCGATCATCGAGCTGTTGGCCATGTAGTGGCCGTTGTTGATGATGTTGCCGGAGCGGATGCCTTGGATCATTTCCTGGTGTTCGATGTCGTACATGTTGCCGGTGGGGCCGCGGTATTTCCACTTCGGCTCGTCTTTGACGCTGATCGTGTTGTTGAGGATGTCGGCCGTGCCCTTAGTGCCGTAGAAGGTGTCCGAGGTTTCCACCGCGCAGCCGTCTTGTTGCCGGCAGTAGGCGAACATCGGCACGCCGTTCGGGAATTCGTAGCAGACGGCGAAGTGATCGAAGATGTGGCCGTACTTCGGGTCGATGCGGGTTTGGCGGCCGCCGAGGCCGAAGCAACTCGTGGGGCTGATATCGCCGAGCACCCAGGCGCCTTTGTCGAGGCTGTGCACGTGCTGTTCGGCGTTGTGATCGCCGGAGAGCCAGGTGAAGTAGAGCCAGTTGCGCATCTGGTATTCCATGTCGCTCCACTTCGGGTCGTGGCCGTGATGCCAGAGCCCGCGGGCGTTGTACATTTCCCGGATGGCGACGATCTCGCCGATGGCGCCGTCGCGGACGCGCTTCATCGTTTCGCGGACACCGTAGTCGTAGCGCCAGCAGAGGCCGGAGACAATGGAGAGGTTTTTCGATTCGGCCAGCGCCGTGGTTTCCAGAATGGAACGGTAGCCGGGGGCGTCGACGCAGACCGGCTTCTCGGCGAAGACGTGTTTGCCTTGCTCGATGGCGTACTTGAGATGCTGCGGGCGGAAGTGGGGGGACGTGCCCATCAGGACGATGTCGACGCCGGAATCGATCAGGCCCTGGTAGGCGTCCCAGCCGACGAACTGGCGTTCCTTGGGGACGTCGACGCGGTCGCCGTATTGCATGGAGAGGTTTTTGATCGCGCCGGCGATGCGATCTTCGAAGACGTCGGCCAGGGCGGTGAGCCTGACGTTGGGATCGGCGTTGAGGCTGTTGGCCGCCGCGCCGCTGCCGCGCCCGCCGCAACCGATGAGGCCGACCTTGAGGATGTCGCTGCCGGCGGCGTGCGCGCTGCGCGCGACGGAGAGTTGGCCGAGCATCGTCGCGCCGAGGGCGGCGGCCGTCGAGGTGCGGAGGAAGCCGCGCCGGGAGGGATTCGTGTCGGGCGTCGAGGCGGCGGCGGGTTGCGAGACCGTGGTCGGATTGGCGGACATGAAGCAACTCCAAGCGACGGGAAGCGAGTGTGGTGGGAAGCGGGGGAACCGCTTAGCAGTATGGCGGGCATCCGGCCGGGGCCGGAAGCGTTGATGATAACACGCCGGGGCGGGGCGGTAAGCACGCGGCGTCATCGTGCGGCAAAATTCGCTTACTAGCCCGACGCGCAAGCGAGGGGGAGTGCACGGTGGGAACTGAGTAAACGTCGTACTCGGCTGAGCGCTTGCTCCCCCCTCGCTTGCGCGTCGGACTAGTGTAGTCTGACGAGCGCGTCGCTAGGCGGCGGTTGTCAAAATGGCAGCCGGGAACGTGGGAGCCAGAAAATCAGCGGCGGTGGCGAACCAGTCCTCGTGCGCAACGTATTGTTTGGCAATGGGTTGCGAAATGCCGTCCGCCTGTTGAGGGGGCTGGCACGGACTTTGCTTTCCCCAAGTGTCGTGGCAAAAGTTGACCGTGGCGGGCATGGCCGGGCGGTCGAGGACAACAGCATAAATACCAACTGGCGGGCTAGTCTAAGCCGCGCCGGGTCATAAACGCGGAGGAGTTCACCACTCATGGCACAAGGCGAAAAGATTATCGGGATCGACCTCGGCACCACGAACTCGGTGGTGGCGGTGATGGAAGGCAAAGAGGCCAAGGTGATTCCCAATCAAGAAGGTAATCGCCTGACGCCCAGCGTGGTCGCGTTCAACGACAAGGGAGACGTGTTGGTGGGCGAGCCGGCGCGGCGCCAGGCCGTCACCAATCCGAAGCGGACCGTGTACTCGATCAAGCGGTTCATGGGCCGCCGTCACAACGAAGTGGCGGGCGAAGAGAAGATGGTCCCTTACCAGGTCGTGGGCGGCCCGGAAGATTACGTCAAGGTCGGCGTGGGCGATAAGCAATTCACGCCCTCGGAGATTTCGGCGAAGGTGCTCCGCAAGTTGAAGGAGTCGGCCGAAGCCTACCTGGGGCACAAGGTCAACAAGGCGGTGGTGACGGTTCCGGCGTACTTCAACGACGCGCAACGCCAGGCGACGAAAGACGCCGGGCAGTTGGCGGGCTTGGAAGTGGCGCGGATCATCAACGAGCCGACCGCAGCGGCGCTGGCGTATGGCTTGGACCGTAAAGAACACGAGAAGATCGTGGTCTTCGACTTGGGCGGCGGTACGTTCGACGTCTCTGCGCTGGAAGTGGCGGACGGCGTGTTCCGCGTGATCAGCACCAACGGCGATACGCACCTGGGCGGCGACGACTTCGACGAAGTGTTGATCAACCATGTCGCCGAGGAATTCAAGAAGGAACAGGGGATCGATCTCCGCAAGGACACGATGGCCCTGCAGCGTTTGCAAGAAGCGTGCGAGAAGGCCAAGAAGGAGTTGAGCGCGGGAAGCTCGACCGACATCAATCTGCCGTTTATCACGGCGGATGCGAACGGCCCGAAGCACTTGCAAGTCAACATTACGCGGGCCAAGTTCGAGCAGTTGGTCGATCATTTGATCGAGCGCTGCCGCGGCCCCGTGGAGCAGGCGCTCAAGGACGCGAAGCTGAAGCCGAGCGACATCGACGAGGTGGTGTTGGTCGGCGGCTCGACGCGCATTCCGAAGGTGCAAGAGCTGGTCACGAAGATGTTCGGCAAGGAGCCGCATCGCGGGGTGAATCCCGACGAAGTGGTGGCCGTGGGCGCCGCGATTCAGGGGGGCGTGCTGGCTGGCGACGTGCAGGACGTATTGCTGCTGGACGTGACGCCGCTGTCGCTGGGCATCGAGACGGAGGGCGGCGTGATGACGGCGCTGGTCGAGCGCAACACCACCATTCCGGCCGAGAAGGAACAGACCTTCAGCACCGCGGCCGACAATCAAACGGCCGTCACGGTGAAGGTGTACCAGGGCGAGCGGCCGATGGCGCGGGACAACCGGCTGTTGGGCGAGTTCAACCTGGAAGGCATCCCGCCGGCGCCGCGCGGCGTGCCGCAGATCAAGGTGAAGTTCGATATCGACGCCAACGGCATCTTGAACGTGTCGGCGAAGGACGTCGGGACGGGCAAAGAGCACACGGTGCGGATCGAGCAATCGAGCGGCCTGAGCGAAGCGGAAATCAAAGCCAAGCTCGCGGACGCCGAAGCGCACGCGGCCGAGGACAAGAAGAAGCGGCAACTGGCCGAGTTACACAATCAGGCCGAGACGATGTGCTATCAGCTCGAAAAGCTGATCAAGGAGCAAGGCGACAAGCTGAGCGCCAGCGACAAAGCGCCGCTGGAAGCTGCGATTGCGAAGACCCGCGACGTGGCGAAGAGCGACGACGTGGACAAGATCAAGTCGGCGATCGGCGAACTGGAACAGGTCTCGCACGCGTTCAGCAAGACGCTGTACGAGGCCGGCGCGAAGGGGAGCGGTGGGCCGGCGCCGGAAGCGGCTTCGTCGAACGGCGCGAAGGCCGGCGACGAGGATGTGGTTGATGCGGAGTTCGAGGTGAAGGAATAAACTCTCTTTTCACCGCGGAGGCGCGGAGACGCTGAGGGGACGAGAGAGAGAAAAAAGGCCGGAACAGTGAAGAGGTAACGGGGCCGGGGTGCGCTTGTCGCACGCCGGCCCGTTGCATGAATGGAGTTTGACACTAGCCCGACGCGCAAGCGAGGGGGAGCGGACGTTGGGCTGGCGTAAACGCTGTATGCGCA
>JALHLM010000366.1 GCA_022844585.1 Pirellulales bacterium
CCTCCATCTCGACGTGCGGCTTTTCCTGCCGCGTGGCCCAAAGCGCCGCCTCGTTGACGAGGTTGCGAATATCGGCCCCCGTCATGCCGACCGTGCCGGCGCCCAAGCGTTGGAGATCGACGTCGTCGGCGAGCGGAACCTCGCGCGTGTGGACCTTGAACAGGGCGACGCGCCCTTTAAGCGTGGGGCGATCGACCGTGATATGGCGATCGAATCGGCCGGGTCGCAACAGGGCCGGATCCAGCACGTCCGGGCGATTGGTGGCCGCGACGACGATTACCGTTTCGGTCGGCGTGAAGCCGTCCATCTCGCTGAGGATTTGGTTGAGCGTCTGCTCGCGCTCGTCGTGCCCGCCACCCAAACCGGCGCCTCGAACGCGCCCGACGGCGTCGATTTCGTCGATGAACAAGATGCAGGGCGCGGCGTCCTTGGCGGTCTTGAACATATCGCGGACGCGGCTGGCGCCGACGCCCACGAACATCTGGATGAACTCCGAGCCGTTGATGGCGAAAAACGGCACGCCCGCCTCGCCGGCCACCGCCTTGGCGAGCAGCGTTTTGCCGGTGCCCGGCGGGCCCATCAACAGCGTCCCCTTGGGGATGCGAGCGCCCAGCCGCTGGAACTTCTGCGGGTTCTTCAAGAACTCGACCAGTTCCTGCAGGTCGTTCTTCACGCCCTCCAGGCCGGCGACGTCCTCGAAGGTGGTCCGCTGCTTGCCTTCTTCATAGCGCCGCGCGGGACTCTTGGAGAATCCGGAGAGAATACCGCCCCCCACGATCTGGTCGCGCGTTTTGCGGAGCAAGAACCAGAAGCCGCCGACGAGCAGAATCGTCAGCGCGATCGAGAAAAGCATGAATGTGGTGTTGTCGTTCGTCGGCTGGACGAACCGGTAGGGCACCTTCTTTTCCTTCAACTTCGTCTGCAGGTCTCCAACCGTAGTGGGGTAGGAGGTGACCCGGAAGATCTCTGGCAAGACCGCCGGAGCTTCGCCGATCTTGCTGGCATCCGCGCTGGGATTCAACGGCGGCTTCTTGAACTTGCCGACGAGCCCGTTGGCGTGGATTTCCAACTCCGCGACGTTGCCCTCGTCCAACTGCTTCCAGAAGAAGGAGTAGTCAATCTCGTTGCGCGCACTGAACTGCGTAAACAGCAACGCGCCCAGGATCACGCTAATCAAAATGAACGGAATCGCCCGCGCGAACAGCGACGGCATCCGAGGTCCGTCGGCGCTGGGGCGCGCAGGGGGTTCCGGGCGTTGATTCTCCATCACTTTCCTTCTTTCGGGCATCGCTCAGTCCGCTGGGGCATTCTAGCTTAAGGCCGCGGGGTTTTCGACCGGGGCCACGCGGAAGTCGTTGAGAGACCTGGTACTTGCGCCGCGCAGGTGCCGTTGGACACGGCCACTGACGCGACGGCGGCTCGCTGATAGCATAAGGCCGATGCCGCACGATTCAACTCAGCCGCTGTTGTCGCCGCCAAACGCACCCGCGCGGCGCGGCGTGGTGATCGTGGTCGCGGAGGCGGAGCGGTTGCTCGTGATTCGACGCTCGGAGTTCGTCGTCGCACCGCGGATGCACTGCTTTCCGGGCGGGCATATCGAGCCAGGCGAGAGCGAGATCGACGCCGTCGCGCGGGAGTTTCGCGAGGAACTGGGCGGCCACGTGCAACCGCGCGAGCGGCTCTGGGAGAGCGTTTCGCCACGCGGCGTCCACCTGGCCTGGTGGTCGGCCAGCCTCCTCGACCCCGCGCAACCGCTGGCCCCCGATCCCGCCGAAGTGGAGGCCGCGTTCTGGTGTACGCACGCCGAAATGGCGGCCCTGCCCGACTTGTTGGATAGCAACGCCGCGTTTCTCAACGCCTTGCAAACAGGACAGATTCGCTGGGGCTAGACCAGGGCGCCCCATCCGTATTTCCGAACACGGGCTAAGGTCAACTACTTTCCACCTGCCGACTGGAACATCGCGTGGTCGCGGTTGCCGCGGGCGAGGAGGTAGGCGAAGAGGTCTTGGATCTCGTCTTCCTGCAGCGTGTTCAATAGCGCCTCGGGCATCATCGATACCTTGGAAATTTCCATCGCTTCGATGTCGCCCCGCTTGACGTTGGTCATCTTCCCGGGATCGAGCATATTTTCCACGATGTGCAGCGCATCACCCGAGAGGTTCGCCACGCGGCCGGTGACGGTTTTGCCCGCCTTGGTTTGAATCGTGATCGCCGCGTATTGATCGCTGATCGTCTTATTGGGAGCGACGATCGACTCTAACAAGTCCTTCGCGCTGAAGCGGCCGGCGACCGCCGTCAAATCCGGGCCGACGGAACCGCCGTCCTGATCGAAGCGATGGCACGCGGCGCAAGCGACCGCGCCGTAGATCGCGCGCCCGCGATCGTAGTTTCGGCCGCCGCGCAGGCCAGCTTCGACGATCGGTAGCAGCTCATCGAGCGAGTAGTCGCGCACGAGCTTGCGGGCCGCGAGCAGTTCCTGCGGCGAGGTCTCTGGCGGCGTCTGATCGAGGATCGGCTGGAGAGCGGCTTTCTCTTCGTCCTTCAAGTTCGCCAGCGCTTGGGTGCGGATCGTCTTGAGCGATCCCTGGAAGGTATTCCCGCCGCGATAGGCCGCGGCTTTGACGAACCAGGTGAAGTACTCCTCGCGCAACGCGGGCGTCCAGCCGGCTTGGAGCGCCCGCAGCGATAAGGCGTAGTCGATTTGTTCTTCCTGCGTCGGCGCCGCACGTAGCGCCGTCATCAATTTTTCCGCGGCCGCGGGAGCCTGCAGGTAAACGAGCAACTGCGCCAACTCGGAATTCAGCTCGCGGCTTTCCGCGGGGAAGAGTGGCGACAATCGTTGCGCGAGTGATTCGCGCTCGGCGTCCGTCGGAGCGCCCAGCCGCGTGAAGGCCAGGGCCAGCGCTCGGCACCAATCGAGACGATCTTGGTGACTCAGACTTTGCCAATCGATCCGCCCGAGCGCCTCAATGAACTTGCCGCGCAGTCCCGCATCCGGGGCGCCGGTCGATGCTTCGCGATGAATCTCGTCGCTTCCACTGACGCGGGCCAGCGATACGAGCGCCGCGATCGCGATCCGGGGATTGGCCTCCGACAACGCCTTGTCGCGCCACTTCGCCGCGTCCTGCCACTCGAGCGCGATCCGCGCCGCATACCGCGTCGCCCGGTCCTCGCTCGCCAGGTAGGGCCACGCCGTTTCCACGGCCAGAGGATCGGCATGACCATGAAACGCTTCCAGGGCCTTGCGACTGAGCCGTTCGGCATGGCCATCGGCGCTGATCGGAGCCAGCGCGGTCGATTCCGTTCCCACGTACGTCAACCGGTACAGCGCCGATTGCGTCTTTCGCCCGCCGACCGCGAAGTACATGGCGCCGTCGTGCGGGTTGATGACCACGTCGGTGAGCGCCAACGGCTGGCCGCTGAGGAACTCCTCCGACTCCGCGATGTAGCTGCTGCCTTGCGGCCTGATGTGGACCGCGCGGAGCTTGCCGAAGCTCCAGTCGTTGATGAACAGCGCCTCTTGATACTTCGCAGGGAACTTCGCCCCGTGGCCGAATGTGATCCCGGTCGGCGAGCCGGGACCGATATCGACCACCGTTCCCAAGCTGTCGATGTAGTATTCGGGCCATTTGCCGGAGCCGTTGCGGAAGCCGTACTCCGCGCCGCTGGTGACATGGTTGATCCGCGTCGGACGATACCACGGGACGCCGATGTCCCATTCCATGTCGGCATCGTAGGTAAACAGTTCCCCACGGCGGTCGTAGGCCAGGTCGAACTGGTTGCGAAAGCCCACCGCCAGCAGCTCCCAGTTTTCGCCGTCCGGGTCGCAGGTGGCGATCCACCCTTGCGGCGCCATCGAGTCGTCCATGAAGCCGGTCGGAATGCGCGTAATGAGGTTGTCTTCACCCCAGTTGAACGGCACGCGCGACCTGGCGAAATCGGTGATGTTGCTACGATTGCCAACCACCACCGCGAGCGACTTACCATCGGGCGTGACCACCATCGAGTGCGCCCCATGTTCCCCTTCGGCGTCCAGGGCGCGGAGCAACTTCAGTTCGTCATACTTGTCATCGCCATCGGTGTCGCGCGCCCGATACAAACCGTGCTGCTGATCGGTGTCGTTGACCATGATGTACAGGCTGTCGAAGGCATGGAGCAGCCCATGCGCGCCGCCGACTTCCAGGTCAATCGGTTCCAACTTGATCTCGCCTTGTTGACCGATCGCCGGCGGCGTGACGCGGTACAGCTTGCCGTATTGATCGCCGACGATGAGCCGTCCGCGCGGGTCCACGCACATCGACACCCACGACCCTTGGTCGTCCTGCGGGACCGTGTACAGCAGTTCCAGTCGAAAATCCCGCGGAACGACGATGTTGCCAGACGCTTGATCCTGCGCCTGAGCGATCGTCGGGCCAATCAGGGAGCCAACCGCCAGCAAGCACAGTAGGAGGATTCTCATGGTGGGCGTGACGTATCCGGGAAGTGATGCGGGTAGAAGCGGGGCCCTGGCGCGCGAGGCGACCGCCCCAGATTCTATTTCGTCGCGCGCGGAAACTCTACCCGGCGGGAGAAAATCGCCGACAAGCGGCGCACTCCGCGGAAATCGGGGCGCCGAACAGTAAGTCATTCGTCACAGACCCATGTCCGGCTCGCCATGCAGAAAAAACAGCGTGGGTGGCTGGGGACGAATGTACTCATTCGCCCCCAGAACGCAGGACGTTGTGTCCGAGTCCTATGCGCCACCGTTTCTCTGCTGGCGGCGAGCGGGTACGCTCGTCCCCAGCCACCCACGACTTGTACTGTGCGTCAGCGCCTGAAAAACGAGCTATGGGAGAGCACTGGTCCGCGAGCCGCGAAGCGCGGGATGCCGACGCTAGCGTCGTTGCTGCAGCGTCGGAAAAAAGTGCGAGTAGTAAAATCCCGTGGGCTGCCGGAAGCCCAGGGAGGAACTAAAAGACGTCGCATGGCCGGTAGGGCGGAGCGTGGTCTCGCCGCGTTGGTCCTGCATGCTTGTCGCCGCGACGGTGGACTGAAGCTGCGAAATCTGCCGCTGCGTGTCCTGATTCTGGCGGCGCTGCTCGAGCGCCGGCCGGACCAACGTCTGGTAGTTCGGCAGCCCGCCTCCCTGGGGCTGGAGCAGGTTCAGGTAGGGGCTGACCGTGGGGCGGTTATAGAGGGAATTCTGTGTGCGGCGGTAAGCGTTGTTGCGTTGGGCGAAGCTCTCGTCGGCCGAGAGCGCTAAACCAGCGCAGGCCAACGCCGCGCAAATCGTGACACGTAACATGTTACAGCCCTCCCCCATTGATTGACGAGCGGCGTAAACCACTCCATCCCACTCTATTCCGACTGCCGGACGCGGTCAAGAAACCGCCAGAAGCTCACCTTGTGCGACCGTTGCGCCTGACACGGGATCGCGCGGTTGGAACGGCCGTGCAAAGGTTGCGGATGCGGCGTGGCGCGCCCGGCGTTGTTCCGCATCGTTTCCGGCCAGCAGCGCCAGCAGCGAGACCCCCAATTGGAACGATCCCAGGAGCAAGGGATGCCCGTGGTAACGCTGTAGTCGGTAGGCCGGCCAGCGATCGATGCGTTCCCAGCCGGACGACGTGCGGCGCCAGGAGTACTCCGGCTGCGCGGTCATATGTAGCGGCTGCGGCCAATGAGCCAACGTCCAGCCGGTCAGCCCCAAAAACAACACCACCAGGGCGATAAATCGCACGTGAATAGCTCGCGACGCGGGAAGAAAAGCACCAGCACTCAGTCGCGAGCATGACCAAGCAAGCCTGGGGCCAGCGGTCGGACGCTTCCGACGTGCAGGTCTCAACCAACGTCGGGACAAGGAGTTGAGACCGGACGTGTCAGTCAGCGGAGGCGCCGACCGTGGCGAAAAGGCGTCGTCCCGGGGGTGGCCGCGTCGTTGAAACGCGACGTGTTCGCGAACCGCCACGCGGTGGAAATGGCGGAAATCGCCGCCATGATTTGTCGCTGGCCAAGTTGCGACCTAAGTTTTCGGAGAGGCGCGGAATGCGCCGCCTGGTGCCCCCCCATTGCCCCTGCAGGAAGAAAGCGGAACTTCGCCCATGTCACAAGCCAACGGCGTCACGAAGTTCGACCTCGAAAAGGTCTTGGCCACGGCTCAGTTGCCCGCGTTGCCGCAAAGCGCGATCAGCCTGCTGGAGCTTTCGCAGAACCCCAAGAACGGGCCGGACGAGTTCGCCGTGCCGATCGAGGCCGATCCAGGCCTCACCGGGCAGGTGCTGAAGTTTGTCAATTCGTCGTATTTCGGGTTCGCCCGCGAAATCTCGAACGTAAAGCACGCCATCACCATGGTGGGCATCCGCACGATCAAGAACTTCGCCCTGTGGAGCGCGGTGTTCAGCCTGATGCCGAACCCCAAGTGCGGGCCGTTCGATTT
>JALHLM010000367.1 GCA_022844585.1 Pirellulales bacterium
CGAAGGCGACATAAAAGGCGAGTCGCTCGGCAGGATCGTTGTCGGTCGGCCGCGCCGCGAACGGGCCGTCGAGGGCCGCGACGCCGCGGAACAAGTCGCGCTGCTGGAAGCCGAGTTGGTAGGCCAGCGACGCGCCCATTTCGCGCCCCACGGCCACGGTGCGCGATGCGTCGATCGTATAGCGCCCGGTCATGTGCTCCACGGCGCGGCGAATGTACGGCAATTCCTCTGGCTGCCAACGCTTGGGCTCCATGGCCTGGGGCGCCAGGAGAATCAAGCCGTCGCGATCGCACATGGCCTTCCAGCGATCGAGCGTCTGCCGTTCTTCCTCGCCGCCTGCGGCATGCAGATAGACCAGGAGTCCGTAAGTGCGTTGCGGATCGTAATCGGCGGGCACGTACACGCGCGAACGATTCGGGTACTCGGGCAGTTCCAGCGTGAACTGGCCAACGGCCGGGCGTTCGCCAGCGGCCGCTTCCACTGCTTCGGCGGCAACGGGCAACGCGTCCGGTACGGCCTCGGGAAGCGAGGTGAGTTTGATTTCCGGATAGAGCGTTTGCTCGCCGCGACGGATTTCCACGCGGACCGATTGCTCCGGCGCGAGGCCGTTCAAACGTTCGCGCAACGCGGCCGCATTGGTCACCTTCGCGGCGTCGATGGACACGATGCGATCATCGGCCTGCACGCCGGCCTTCGCGGCGGGGCTGTCGGGGTAGACGAAACGTACGCGGACGCCGTCCTCGCCGGCATCACGGCGCGGCAGGATGCCGAGAAACGCGTGGCGGTAAGGCTCCAGTTTTTCGATCAGCGTGATCGTGCGCTCGAACTCCGCGTCGCCCCGCGCGACTTTCACTTGAAGGCTGTCGCCGGCATAACGCGGACTGATGGCGTGTTTCACTTCGGCCTGCGAATCCACCGCGCGGCCGTCGAGCGACACGATGCGATCGCCGACGCGAAGGCCGGCCTGGTAGGCGGGCGAATCGGAACGGCAGATGGCGATCACGGGCGGCTCGCCGTAGATGTCCTTCGACTTCAAGCTGATGCCCAGCACGCCGGAGGTGAGATCCTTCCCTTCGCGCAACCGCGGTAACGCCTGTTGAATGTGCTCGTAGGGCACCGCGAACCCGATCCCCGAGTCGTACCATTCGATGCCGGCGGATTCTCCGGCGGCGTCCGGCGAAAACGGCGCCAGCACGCCGATCACGCGCCCTTGGATATCGACCAGCGGTCCGCCGTAGTTGTTCGGCGAGACCATCGCGTCAGTCTGCACGGCCTTGCCCCAGATGCGATCGAGCGCGCTCACAATGCCGACCGAATACTGCGGCAGCGGCGTATCAAACGTGCGCCCCACGGCGATCGCCCACTGTCCCGGACGGAGGTCGGCCATGGGACTGCCTTCGGCCACCGTCAACGGCGAGGCGACGTTCACTTTGAGCAACACCAACATCCGGCTCTTATCGGCGGCGACCCAAGTGGCCGGCGCGCGCGTGCCATCGGGCAACGTCACCAAAATCGACGCAGGCTTCTGTGCGAAATTGAAGATGCTGGAAATGATGTAGCCATCTGGCGTCACAATCAGCCCCGTCGTGGGACCGTCGCCCAACAGGACGTCACCAACGCGTTCCAATCCGCCCAGCGCTTCGATCTTCACCACGCTCGACGCCACCTGGGCAACTGCCGCGCGCAGGGCGGCCTCTTCTTTGGCGGAGAGATCATCTTGTGCGGTGGCCAAGTGCGCGAACGCGCTCAGGGCGCAGCAAAGGGCGAGAGTCGCGGGCGTTAGTGAATGCATCAATTTCATGAGATGGCGGTCTAGGGCGTCGGCGTCAACTCCACTTCCAGCAATTCGTCGTCGCCGCGAAGCACGGTGACTTTGAGCGGCTTGTCGGCTTCCCAACGCTTGAGCTCTTCTTCCAACATGCCACGCGATTGCACCAGGCGACCGCCGATCGTGACCAACAAGTCGTCGGGTTTCAGTCCGGCTTTGGCGGCCGGCGACCCGGCGACGACGGCGTCCACATAGGCGGGCGTGCGATCGAGAACATCCGGCACCAACACGATGCCCAGCGTGGCGAGCTTCGTCGGATTCGCCGCGCCGACGTTGTCCTGTGCCAATGGCTGAGCAGGCGCAAGTTCCCCGGCCTGAATGCGGGTCACCGACGCGCGCAGCTCTTCCATCGGCAGCGCATAGTTGAGCCAGGTGCCGTTGGCCGAGTTGCGCAACTCGCGGCCGATCAGGCCGACCAAGCGCCCGTCGTCATCGGTGATCGCGCCTCCGGCAGCGCCGGGATTGCTCGTCACCGCGTCCAGCACGTAGACGGGCCCGCGATAGGTCGCCTTGAAAACGCCGCGATGCGCGTTGAGCGGCGTTACGGCCATCACGGTGCCCGTCTGCACGCTGGCGGCTTCATCGCCTGCGGCAACGCCAAAGCAGTTGCTGAACGCGATGATGCGCGTGCCTCCGCCGGCCGATTGAGCTTGCTCCAAATCGAAGTAGGGAATCTCGTCCAATTCCTCGCGCGGTTTCAGCACCGCGATTTCCAAACGCGGATCCGCTCCGGCCAATTCGGCTTCGAATCGACGGCCGTCGTTCAACACGACGGTGATCGATTCGGCATCGAGCACGTAGCTCCACACCGTGAGGATATGCCCGGATGGCGAGATGACCACGCCGCTTTGATAGGCTTCCAATCCGCGCAGCCCGCCAGCGCCGTAGAGCTTGGCGATCTTCGGTTGCGCGCTTTCCACCACATCCGCCAGCGGCGCTGCTGTCGCTTGTTGCACGCCTAGCGCACAGAAGGTCACCGCGCACAGCCATGCGCACCGCATCGCGTGTTGAGCGCCTCGTGGCATCATGTTCCGTTCCCCATCGGCGGCTTGACTTTGAACTCCCTCAAGCGGAAGTCTCCGAAATGCGAATTGCCGACCGACACTTCGACCAGGCTCGGCCAGTGGCGTCCGTCGACGACCAGATGCTCACGGAAATGCAAGCGGCACGGCGCCGCATCGTCGGTGGGATAGAACTCGAGCGCGGCAAGTTTGCCCGTCGCCGGATCGAAATAGAACCGGCATTCCACGCCGGCGTGCATCGCGGCAAAGACGTCGAGTTGTTCGCCCCAGCGTTCCAGCGGCATCGCGCCCAGGTACGTGACATCGCCGAATTGCGCCGGCCCCTTCACGAGCAATCGACGCCACAACGAAAGCGCCGCCAGCATGCCGCCGCTTTTCGGTGGATCGAGCGCCTCGCTCAAGTTCTCGTTGAGCGCAAAGCCGAATTGCCCCGCGGGCACCGTGCAGGCGCAGGCGGCGTCGCCGAGATCGATCTGGACATCGCCTCCGTCCGGCGGCAGATCGCCGCTTAACGACCAGGTTCCGGTCAGCGCGGAGAAATCGCCGTTCGACTGAAACGCTTTCCACACCCGATCACGCTCGACGCGATTGAAGTGATAGTTCGCGTAACCTGACTTGGCTTCGTAGAACGCTTTCACCGCTTCAGGCAACTCGGTCGACGGTTCCTTTTCAGCCGCGGGAATCTCCTTCGGCGCGGGTGGAGCGTCGGGCTTCCGCTCACGGTCTGGATCATCGGGCTGAGGTCCCGGCGGTTCGACTTCCCCTCCTTCGACCATCTTTTCCAACTCGCCGCTGCGATGCACGCCGGCCAGGCGGACCATCAGCGTCGTTTCGACGTCACGGCGGCGATACACCAACGGGACGCGCCAATCTTTCGGCAACGTGCCAAGCACGTTCTTGAACGCGTTCACCGACGTGATGCGGCGATCGGCGAAGCGGACGATTTCGTCGTTGTAGCGCAGGCCTTGTTGATAAGCGTCGCTCTCTTCGAGAATATCGCTCACCAAAATCCGGCCATCATTGTCGGCCGCCACGGTGGCGCCGAGCGTGGCGTGATCGACGATGCGCCCGCCCTTCAGGCAGCCGAGAAAATGCTTGATCTGGTTAATCGAGATCGCATAGCCCACGCCGACGTTGACGCGTCCGCGCTTCTCGAATGAGCCGCGGCCGTTGATGCCGATCAACTGCCCGCTGCTGTTGAACAGCGGCCCGCCGGAATTGCCGGGATTGATCGCTGCGTCGGTCTGAATGCAATCGGCGTATTCAAGGATCGTGCCGGCCGGATATTGATAGCGATGCACGCCTGAGACGATGCCGTAGGAAATCGACGGCTGCAAGTTCGTCGCCAGCAGAAACGGATTGCCGATCGCGAACACCGCGTCCCCTTGCCGCACGAGGTCGCTATCGGCCATTTCCGCGGCAGGGAAGCGTTCGCGGCCTAAGAGCTTGATGAGCGCCACGTCGCCGGTGGGATCGAGTCCCACGAGCACGGCGTCGTAGTAGCCGCCATCGGAGAGGCCGCATTTCATCGCCACGCCCGCGGCGCTTGTGACGTGAAAGTTGCTGAGCGCGTAGCCGTCCGAGGAAATGATCACGCCGGAACCGCCCCCTTGGCCGCCGGCGAAAATGGCGATCGACGGGGCCATCGCGCGGCTCATCGCTTCGATGCGTTCCCGTTCGGCGTTCAGCACCGTGGGATCGACGTCGGCGCGCGCGACCGGCGCGGCGGTCAGCAAGGCGGCGGCGATGATCCCGGCGGCGTAGCTCTGATTCATCGAATCACCCTGGTCAGCGGATTAGCTTGGCGTCGCACAGGTTCAAGTGGTCGGCCGTCTCATGGCCTGCCCCGAAGTCGACGAGAATGCTCAACACGCGCACATCGTCCGTCGCGAGATTGAGCATTTCCGGCGCCTGGGCGCCGGCGATCTCCCCTTCCCATAATACGCGGTCGTCGCCGCGAATGACCAATCGCACCGCTCCCAGGCCCGCGGCGCGGTCGTCGATGCCGGCCAACGCCTGGAAACGGCGGTACTGTCCGTCTAATCGATACGCCACCTCGCTGCGGCTGTGCAGCGACAATCCCTTCGTGTAGCGCTGGCCCCCGACGAGCAAATCCTGCGCCTCGAGGCTCCGGTCGCGCTTGGCGGCGTAGAATGCGGCCACCGACTTGGGCAGCCTGCCTCCGCTGACGAACGGCGTCCAACTATCACGGACAGGCGTTAAATCGCTGAGATAGGCCACGCGTCCTTGCGAGAAATCGACCCGCTGGAGCTGCTCCAGTTGCACGGACCAATCGGCGCCGGAAGGCGTCGTGCCGCAGAGAACGCCGGCTTCGAGCTTGATTTCCGCTGCGGAAAATTGATTGCCGAACACGTCGCTGACGATGGCGGCGGCCTTGGGCAGCGGATCGGCTGCTTTGTGAAAATACACGATGCCGGCCAATTTCTGACGCTTGACCGACAAGGTGTCGCCGCCGAGCGTGAACGCGAATCCGCCGTCTTCATCCGTGTCGCCGAGCACGCCTTCCAGATAGTCGAGCGCGCCGTCTTTCTTGATCACCACCAGATCGCCCGTCACTTCGGTCTTGAGGACTTCCTGCCATTGCGCGTCCATTTCTTCCGGCACCGCGAAGCGCACATCCGCCACGCCCGAGGTCGGCGTTTCGACGGCGCGCTCGCCAGCCAGTCGCGCGGTGGCCTTGCCTTCCCGGACAGAGAATTTCTCCGCGACCAACTGCGAGCCATCCGTTAATCGCACCAACAAACTTTCCGGCGCGCTCCGCGGCGGCTCGCGGTCGCCCGTCGGCGCGAATTCCCAGACCTCTTCGGCGGTCAACTCCGTAACGCCATCCGCAGTCTTAATCCGCACGCTCGTCGCCGTGCAGTTCTCCAGATCGCCCACCAGCGTCCGCCCATCCAAGGTGCGCAGTTCCACGCTGGGCGCGGCGGCGAGTAGCAGTACGGCGAGTAGGTTGTGCATGGGGCTTGTGTGGAGTTGTCGTAGTCATCAGGAGGACGAGTCGTTCGTAGCCGAGACTATTCTCTCAGTTCTCCCGTCCTTCGTCCGCGAGCTTGCGAAAGTATTGTTCGATCACGTCGCGGTAGTGGGCGGGAAAATCCTGACCGATTTGTTGCAGGGCTTCTTCGCGTTCTTTCGGCGGCAAGTTGCCCCAGCCGTCTTCACTTCCTAGATCACGCGGATTGACCTCGCCCGCGCCTCGGCCGCCGGCTGGCGTGCTTTGTTCCGCGGGATTGCCGCCGGGCTTGATCCCCTGGGCGCGGCCCGATTGCTGTCCGCCTTGTCCCGGGGACTGCTGGGCCTGCTTGGCCTGGTCTTCAAGCTTCTTGATCAATTTGTCGAGCGACTCGATCACGCCGTCTTCGATGTCGCGGACTTTCTGGTCCGTGCGGCCCAGGCCGAGATGGCGTTCAATGTTTTCCATCCGCCGTGAAATATGTTCGAGCGATTCGTCTTCGAGCGCGTCGAGATCGGCGCGCAAGAGTTCGGCGAGTTTCAAATAGCGCCGCGGCGCGGCGTCGACGT
>JALHLM010000368.1 GCA_022844585.1 Pirellulales bacterium
GCTCTTCCGATCTTGCCACAGTCTCCTTTCGCTCCGCGAAAGGCCCGGATCCTTTCGCGGAGCGAAAGGAGACTGTGGTGCGCGCTGAGCATCCCGGCCAACCCTTGGATTGCTATAATCGCAGGCGCGCGGTCCGCGCGTTCGCGGTGCGCAGGGAGGGCGAGACTTTGACGCACCAGGAGTCACGATCATGAAGCTGGGATTTGTTTCCGCCATTCTGCCGGATCAATCGCTCGATGAAGTCCTCGGGGCCGCGGCTGCTATCGGCTACGACTGCGTCGAAGTCATGTGTTGGCCGCCGGGCGGATCGTCGCGGCGCTACGCGGGCGTGTGCCACATCGACTGCGTCAATTTCGGCCAAGCGCAGGCCGACGACGTCCGCGCGCTGTGCGAGAAGCATGGCGTCGAAATCTCCGGGCTCGGCTACTACCCGAATATCCTCTCCGGCAACGCCGAGGAATCGCAAGTCGCCATCGAGCAACTGAAGCGGGTGATCGACGCGGCGAGGTTGCTCGGTTTGAAAAACGTCAACACCTTCATCGGCAACGATCACACGCAACATCCGGACCTGAACTTCGCCCGCTTCAAAGAGGTCTGGCCAGAGTTGATTCGCTACGTCGAAGGGGCCGGTGTGTATCTCGGCATCGAGAATTGCCCGATGCTCTTCTCGCGCGACGAATGGCCCGGCGGGAAAAATCTGGCTTATTCGCCGTCGGTGTGGCGGAAGATGTTCGAGACGATTCCCTCAAAGCATTTCGGCCTCAACTACGATCCGTCGCACCTCGTGCTGCAGCGGATGGATTACATCGAGCCGTTGCGGGAATTCAAAGATCGGCTGTTCCACATGCACGCCAAGGACATGAAGATCGAGCGGCACATCCTCAACGACCGCGGCATTCTCGCCATGGGCTGGGCCACGCCCAAGGTGCCCGGCTTCGGCGACATCGACTGGAATCGCTTTGTCTCGACGCTCACCGACATCGGCTACGACGGCCCGATCTGCGTGGAGGTCGAAGACCGAGCCTTCGAACATGGCCTGGAGGCCCGACACAAATCGCTGCAGATTTCGTACAACGTGCTGTCGCCGATTGTTCTGTAGTAAGAAAAACGTGCGAGAGGCAAACGCGCGTTGTGGCACGGTCTCCCGACCGCGCCACAAGCAGCGCATTGACTACCCGAGCAGGAGATTTTCGGTCGGGACGCGTTGCGTTCGCGAGGCCGCACCCTACCTCGGGCGTGCGCCGAATGGACAACATCACTCTAAGATTCAGTGTGTCCAGGAGCGCGCAAGCCAGCGGCGGTGGCGACTTCGTTGTCAAATTCGATGCGATTGTTGAACTGGTGCCCGGGGGCCCAACGTCGTTAGTAGTTGGGTCGCTCCACGAACGATCTGATCCATCGCACCAAGAGGCGGCAACAAATGCCATTATGGCTGGTTTTCAATCCATCTTGGAGCGGAATAATCTGGGATGCAACTGCCGAATTGAGAACTTAGTCCTTCACTCAGTGGACTTCAAACCGCGGAAATTCACTGAATGCTCTGCGGATGCGCTTTCGGCTGAGCTCGAAAACCTACAATGGAGCTAGCAACGCAATGCGCAGGTTGATTGCATCGCGCTTGTTGGCGCGCTATGCTGACGTTCGCTCCCACCCACACCCTACGCGTTCACCACGGAGTTCGATCATGATCCAACTGTCCCGTGTGCTTTCCTTTTCGCTTGTGCTAGCGCTCTGTGCCATGTTGAACCCGGCGCGCGGCGAGGAGAAGGAACTGGCCGTCGGCGATGAAGCGCCGAAGTTCGAATTGCCCGGCACTGACGGCGAGATCTATAAGCTCGAAGATTTCCGCGACCAGAAAGTCGTGGTCATCGCCTGGTTCCCCAAGGCGTTCACCGGCGGCTGCACCGCGGAATGCAAATCGCTGAAGGCGAATAGTGACGCGATTCGCAAGTTCGACGTCGCGTACTTTACTGCCAGCTGTGACGAGCCGGATCAGAACCAGAAATTCGCCAAATCGCTGGAACTCGATTTCCCGATTCTGAGCGATCCGTTGAAGGACGTCGCCAAAGCCTACGGCGTCGTGCATCCTGGCCGCGAAGTGCCGGAACGCTGGACTTTTTACATCGGCCTTGACGGAAAACTCATGGCCATCGACAAGGAAGTCAAGACGGCCACGCACGGCGAAGACGTCGCCAAGCGCTTGGCCGAACTGATGGTCGCGGAGAAGAAGAGCGAATGAGCACGGAACTGCACGGCTCTCAACTGAACACAGCGCCGGCCGAACTCCCGAGCGATCAGGAACCGGTCGGCGTGATGTTGCGCCGCGTGTTCCTGGCCTGGGAACGCCTGCGTGTGTTGTTCGACGGTGCGCTGATCCTGCTCGTGGTCGGCTTCGCCGCGTTCAGTCCGCGAATGCTGACGCGCATGGAGTTCTGGATTATCGCGATTCAAGGGGCGATCATGGCCAATCTCTTTTATCTGGCCGGCCCGATCTACGAGTCCTACGCCACCTGGCTCGGCTGGCGCACGAAGGGATTGCGCCCCGTGCTCTTCATTTTCGGCACGACGATCACCGCCGCACTGACGACGTTGTTCTTGGCGGGGTTTCGCTGAAGTGCGCGCCACCGTCGCCTTTCGCTTCACGATAGGCGACGGTAACGCAGCATTTTCTTAGAGCGACAAAGCGCGTCGAGCCGAACGCTTCGGACGCTGCTGGACCGCTACCGGCGGGGCGCTCCGGCCGGTGGCGCGCCGCGGCGGTTGCTGCTGCGGAGCGCGTCTTGGCGGCTGAGCCTGCTTCGCCGCACGCGGCAAGGCCTCGATGGCTTCATCACGGTATTCGAACAGCTTGCAACGCAACAGACGTTCAATCGCCATCAGACGATGACGTTCGTCACCGCCGCAGAAGGCCATCGCCTTGCCCGCGGCCCCGGCGCGGCCGGAACGGCCGATCCGGTGTACGTAGGTTTCCGGCTCGTCCGGCAGATCGAAGTTGAACACGTGCGAGACGTCGTCCACGTCGATTCCCCGGGCGGCCAGGTCGGTCGCCACGAGAATCGGCGGGCGCTTCGACTTGAAGCTCTCCAAGATCCGGCGCCGCGCGCCTTGGCTCTTGTTGCCATGAATCGCGTCGGCCCGAATGCCGGCGCGATTGAGTTGTTCCGCCACGCGGTCGGCGCCACGCTTGGTGCGCGTGAACACAATCACGCGACCGATGGCTTCGCTTTGCAGCAAGCTGGCCAGCAGCGTGGTCTTGTGCTCTTGCGGCACGAAGCAGACGGCCTGTTCGATGTTCGGCGTGTTGGACTTCGTCGGCGCGATGCGCACCCGCACCGGGTCGCGCAGCACGCTGTTCGCCAGCTCGGCGATGGGGGGCGGAAACGTCGCCGAGAACATCACGGTCTGCCGTACGACCGGCAGCTTCTGAATGATGCGGCGTAAGTCAGGCAAAAAGCCCATGTCCAACATGCGGTCGGCTTCGTCGACGACCAAGGTCTCGACGGCGTCCAACTTCACGAAGCCTTGTTGAATCAAATCCATCAGGCGGCCAGGCGTTGCGACGAGAATTTCCACGCCGCGTTGTAAGGCTCGCACTTGCGGCTCTTGCCCCACGCCGCCCATGACGACGGCCGAACGCAAACGCAAGTGGCGTCCGTAGCAGCGCAGGCTGTCTTGAATTTGCAGCGCCAGCTCGCGCGTCGGCGCCAACAGCAGGCAGCGGATCGGCGTCGGGCGGCGTTGCGGCGTCGGTTGCTCCAGCGACAGGCGATGCAGGATCGGCAGCGCAAAAGCGGCCGTCTTTCCGGTGCCCGTTTGGGCGGATGCCAGCACGTCGCGGCCGGCCAGAATGTGAGGAATCGCCTCAGCTTGAACAGGGGTGGGCGTCTCGTAGCCCTCGTCGGTCACAGCGCGCAGCACGGACTCACAGAGTCCAAAATCTCTGAAAAGCATTCCAGGTCCCTAAATGTGCAATCCAGGACCGAATGCAAAGAACGCCACTGCGTTCCCAAGAAAACCATTGGACCTGGCAAAATCCAATGGCCTACCGGCGACAGGATCAAGTCCAGCAATCATACCGCGCCGCGATTCAAAGTCCAGGCCAACCGTCGGTGAACGGCGTATTGACCCCGCTTCTCGCGGATTTCACCCTATTTTGACTGATTGCCAGAAGCCGTCGCCACCACCCAGACAGCCACGCGCGTCGCGTCAGAGCCGGCGTGAGAAAGTAGGTGAATTCACTCTTCGCCCGCTGGATCGGCGCCCAACTGACGCAGAATGATCAGTCGCACCACGTCCGCCACGGAATTCAACCCCGTCGCTTCGGCTTCGGAGATCGAAACCCCGAATTCCTCCTCCAACTCCATTGCCAATTCCGCCGTGTCCAGCGAGTCCGCGCCAAGTTCGTTCATCGTCATCGCCAGCGATACCGTCTCCAGCGGAACGCCGAGACGTCCCGCGATGCGTTGCCGCAATTGATCCACTAGCGGCGAGACGCGACAGCCCGGGCTGCAAGGCGTCCAAATAGCGACTGGCTATTCGCTTGCCCCAACGTTCCGTGGAATACTCGACGATCGTCTGAATATCGATTGCGGCGCGCAACGTTAACTGTAGGCTTACCAGAAGGCGCTTGCTCACTTGCCCACCTTTTTCAACAACGCGCGCAGATCGCCATCGAATGTAAATAGTCGAAATTCGATCGCGTCCGGATACCTTCCAGGATGGCGTCGCGAACATGCGCTGGCTCCATTTGGAGTTTGCGTTGCCGCAGCAAGTCGCGTACGAATTCGCTCGGCGTGGCATAGAGCGTGCCATCGCCGCAATTGTCGTTGACGAAGGCGAGTAGCTCGTCCGTGAGCGTAAGTTTATGGAATCGCGACATCGTCATGCTAATCCTTACTCGGATGTAACTATCGCTGTGGCCAATTCCCCGGCAATCCAGCGCCACTCCACTATGGAATCCATTGACGACGGATCGAACCGCTGCTGCAGTCCTTTGCGCAGATCGTTGATGCGCATCTCGTGAGTTGGAGACGTCGCTTTCGTTCGGTGTGCGAAAGTATCCCAGCGACGAAGCGCGAACCTCGCGAATTCGTATTGCGCTTTCACGTCGTAGCCCCAACCATTCTGCCCGAAGCATTCGGCTAAGGCAGCCTGGCAGCGCGCGAGCCTCGCGTCGTCCATAGGTCGCCTTTGCACAACCTCGCGTCGTCCATAGGTCGCCTTTGCACAACCTCGCCCCGATTGCGGCTACCGGTCAATCTCCCCCATCACGACGTCCAGCGACCCCACGATCGCGGGAATATCCGCGATCAGGCAGCCGCGGCAGACTTCGGACGTGATGCAGAGGTTGCTGAAGGAGCTGCTGCGAGCGCGGACGCGCCACGGAATGGAGCCCCCTTCGCTGACGATGTAGAAGCCCATCTGGCCTTTCGGGGCCTCGGTTTCGAGATAGGCCTCTCCCTTGGGGAGTTTTTCCGTCAGCTTGATCGGCTCGCCGTGCGAGCCTTTCGCCATGCTGTAGCGGTCGATGGCCTGGCGCACCAGGTCGACCGATTGCATGACTTCCAGCATCCGCACGTAGAAGCGGTGCCAGCAATCGCCCAGCACCGCGCTTTGGGGCACGGCCGGGTATTCGTGGTCTTTCGGATAGTGGCCGTTCTTCTCGACGATCACTTCGAAGGCGTAGCCGTCGTACATCCGCGTGTACCAGACTTCGCCGTCGCGCCGCAGGTCTTGGTCGACGCCGGAGCCGCGCAGCACCGGGCCGGTGCAGCCGTAGTCGATGGCCTGTTCCGCCGAGATGATGCCGATGCCGGCCGCGCGGCGGACGAAAATGGCGTTTGTCGTCAGCAAGGCGTGGTATTCCGCGATGATCGGCACGAACTCGTCGAGAAATTTCTCGCACTGCTTGAGCCAGCCGCTCGGCAAGTCGTGCGTGGCGCCGCCGATCGTGAGGTAGCTGTAAGTCAGCCGGGCGCCGCAGGCCATCTCGAACAGGTCGAGGATTTTTTCGCGCTCCCGGAACGCGTACAAAAACGGGCTGAACGTCCCCAAGTCCAGGCCATAGGTGCCCATGCCGACCAGGTGGCTGGCGATCCGGCCCAACTCGCAGATGATCACCCGCAGGTGATGGGCCTTGTCCGGAAGGTCCATCTTCATGAGCTTTTCGACGGTCAGCGCCCAGCCGAGATTCATGTTCATCCCGGCCAGATAGTCCATCCGGTCGGTGTACGGAATCCACTGCCGCGGCGTGAGGTTTTCGCCGATCTTTTCCGCGCAGCGATGCAGGTAGCCGATGTGCGGCGTGACCTCGGAAACCACTTCCCCGTCAGTCCTGAGGACGAGCCGGAGCACGCCGTGGGTGCTCGGATGCTG
>JALHLM010000369.1 GCA_022844585.1 Pirellulales bacterium
AGAAAGCGGTGAAACTCGCGCCCGCCGCACTTGTTGGGCATGATATACTTCCTGGTGACGTCTCGGCTTGTCCCGCACCCTCATTTGACTAGCGTGCTTCTAAGGAGCCAACCCATGTCCTACGCCAACCCCGCCGCTTGGGCTGATCAGCGTTTTGTCATCGACGCTCCGCTGGATGCTCGGGTCAGCTTTATTCGGAAGACGTACCTTCACCTGGCCGTGGCGGTGGCCGCGTTCGTGGGGCTTGAGGCCGCGCTGTTGACCATGCCGGGCGTCGAGCAGTTCGCAACATCGATGTTGGGCGGGCGGTTTTCCTGGCTGATCGTAATGGGGGCCTTCATGGGCGCCGCCTATCTGGCCGAATACTGGGCTCGCAGCGCCACCTCGCCCGGGCTGCAATACGCCGGGCTGGGGCTGTACGTGGTCGCCGAGTCCGTCATCTTCCTGCCGATCATGCTCGCGGCGAAATCGCTGGAAGACGCGACCGGCGCTTTCGTCATCGGCCCGGCCGCCATCATCACGCTCGTCGTGTTCGGCGGTCTGACGGCGATCGTGTTTCTCACCAAGAAAGATTTTTCCTTCCTGCGGACGTTCTTGTTCGCGGCCGGTTGGGCCGGCATGGGCCTGATCGTCGCCAGCATCTTCCTGGGCTTCAACCTGGGCGCGATCTTCAGCGCCGTGTTCGTCCTGGTGGCCTGCGGCTGGATCCTCTACGACACCTCGAACGTCCTGCACCACTACCGCACCGATCAACACGTGGCGGCCTCGCTCGCCCTCTTCGCCAGCGTGGCGCTCTTGTTCTGGTACATCGTGCGCCTGGTAATGGCATTCACATCGCGCGATTGACGTGATCGTCCCGTAGGTCAGGCACCTCGGTCGAAGTCAAAAGCGAGGCCCGTACAGTAGCGTTTCCAGTTTCCGCCACGGTGGCCAAATATGTGCCTGACATGGGACGGTGCCGAATTTTGTCAGGCACGCCCCCGGGCGGCGATTTGGGTTGCTGCCCCGGGCGGTTTTTTTTTGCGCACGGCATGGCTTCGAATGCGGTGCCTGACCTACTTAGCTGACCTACTTGACTATCGCCCCCTCAGCCAACGCACAACAGGAAAAAGAAAGCAAAGTCCGGCCAGCGCCCCCAGCGCAATGCCGATCCCCAGCGCCCGCAAGGCCATGACATCCGTCGCATAGGAGGCCGTCAACAATGTCCCGCTGACACCGAGCAGCATCAGGCCGGCCGCGTGGAACAGCATCGTTGGAATGCGCGGAAATCCTCTACCACGCTCGCCAACCGATTGCGGCGACTGGTAAGGGTTGTCGTCCATCGTTAGCCATCTGCTGCCGGGCGACTATGGAAACGGTACTGCTTCGACATACTTGTCGTTCTCGAAAAAGACTTCCCATCCATTGTAAATCCAGCCCTGACGTTGCGTGCCGATGGTACGCTCGACAATCACGGGCTGGCCAAGAATCGCCTTCACTTCGGCCGTCGTCATCCCCGGTGAAAGTCGACCGAGCTTGGCATTCACCGGCAAGCCGTCGTAAATCCATGCGCCAATCATGCAGAAGTACGCCACGATCACCACGATGACCAACATCGCGCGCAACGAAAACCGCGGCTTCAGGGAAGCGTCCATGCCCTGAGTGTAGCTGGTCCGCTTCGCCAATGGCAAATCGCGATTTCGTAGGTCAATCCCGTAGGTCAGGCACACAGGTCGAAATCGAAAAGCCATGCACCACTATCAACTACGGCAACATCCCAAGCCCATGCCGGCTAATTGCCTGACGGGAAAAGACGTCGAACTGTCAGGCAATTAGCCGGCGCGGGTTTGGGGCGTTGCGTGGCGGTGACTTAGCGCAAAGTGTGCTTGCTTCGGCGAGGGTGCCTGACCTACGGAATCGCGCTCCCGAAACAAGCTCACAGCGCTCCCACCAGCAACCAGAGCGTGACCACGACAATCATCCCGCAGAAGGCCATCCAAAATCGATCGCGGAGCCAGGCTTGGTTCTCCTCCCAGTAACGTGAAAACCAAGCGATCGCGTGGGGCGCCACGAAGATGACGGATGCGAAACTGATGCGCTCGAAGTAGTCGAACTCCCAAAGCCACTCGACTTGATACCCGTCGGGAAACGGGTATCCATAAGTCCTCGGCGGCAACGTCAGCAGCCACGCGCCGAAGGCCGCGCAGGTCGTCAGCCAGAGCAGCGTGCGAATCTGAAATTGTCCCACGGCTCACCGACCGGACGATCGAGCAACGTGTGCTCACAGCGATACGCAATGCTCACTACGTATTGCGAGCGAACAAGTTCGCGGCCGATCGGGGTGTCTGGGGCTGGGGCACAAAACTGAAGTAACCACGCGCAAAAAATTGGGGCATCGTGGCGGTGGGTTGACCGGTCCTACGAAGCCCCAGCGGTTTGACGTCTTAACCTGTCAGGCAATTTGCCGGAGTCGGTTTGGGATGTTGCCTCGCTTGTTCGATGCTCCGTAATCTCGGCTTCGACTTGGGCGCCTGACCTACAGTTCTTGGTCGCTCGGCTTACCCTTCCGGCGTGAAGCCCAAGATCACGTCGAAGTTTGCGGCCAGTTCGCCGATTTTTGAATCGGGGATTTTGGCGAAATCGATAATCACGCTGTCGCGTTGCTTTTCGTCGCGGATGCCGCGGAGGACGCCGTCGCGTTCGTTTTCCGGGGCGCCTTTCACGTAGCATTGCGTGACGAATTTATCCTGGCCGCGGATCTTCACCGCCACGTGGATGTGCGGCGTGCGGCCCGGATAGACGACCGGCTTGATCGTGCGGAAGTAGTACTCGCCCGACGAGCCGGTGACGAAGCGGCCGAAGCCCTGGAAATTCTTGTCGAGCGTGGCGCGGTCGCCGCCTTGCGTGTGCAGGTAGACGGCGTTGTTGTCGACCTGCCAGATTTCCACCGCCGCGTTACGAACGGGGTTCCCGTTGGCGTCAAGAATGCGGCCGGTCAGGTGCGTGATCTCGCCGACCGCCGGCGTGAGGTTGTCGTTGACGATCAGCAGGTCGTTGTCGGTATCGAGCGGCAAGTGGTCCGGGTAGAACGGCCCCTCGGTCTGCCGCGGGGTGCGGGTCAGTTCTTCGGCCATCGCCCCGGGCGTGTACCAGGCGGCCATCGACAAGGCGGCGGCGCCGCCGACGAATTGCCGGCGGGAAATGAACAGGGGGCGCGACGACATACGAATGGCTCCAGTAGTTGGGATCGGCGTAGCTTTGAGATTCAACCTCGGTCGGGCGCAGCAGTTTCGGCCTGAAACCGAGTCTAAAAGCAGAGTTAATGTTGTGAAAACGCGCAGAATAGCGATGCAGTGGGACTTTACACAACTTAATCCTAGCAGAATCGTTAAATCCCCCGCAATCGTTAGGACGATTGCGATCGTTAGGACCGTAACCTTCGCGCGCCGGATTGCCGGCTCGTCGAGAGGTCGCGGCAAAGACGATCGGCCGGGGGGCTTGAGATGTCTAGGCAGTGGATGGCAGTTGGCGGGGCGCAGCGCACTTGCGTGCTCATGGTACTGGCGGGCCTTGTGGCGCTGGCCAGCCAGTCGGGCTGCACCCGCACGCGTTATCGACTGAATGCGGACCGCGAAGTGTTCAACCTTGTGCGCGAAAAAGGGAACGACCCGCGGTGGGCGCATCCGTTCTTCAATCCGTACGTGAACCCCCGCAGCCGCTACTTCGACCCGGCCAACCCGGACCGGGAGCCGATGCCGCAGGACGATCCGGCCTCGTACCAGTTCATGCGCTACGTCGACGGCAAACGGGCGTGGAAGCACTGGCTCGATAACGGCACGGTGCGCAACCTCGAATCGCCGGCCTGGCAAGAACGGCTGGGCGAGTACGTGAATTTCAACAAGGCCGGTGAAATCGAGTTGGACCTCAACACGGCCGTTGCCTTGGCATATACGCATTCGCCGACCTGGCAAGAACAGTTGGAGTCGCTGTACTTGTCGGCGCTCGACGTGAGCACGGAACGATTTCGCTTTGACGTGCAATACTTCGGCGGGACGGCGTCGATCTTCCGTCACAACGGCAAACGGACCTCCGCCGCGCGGAGGGTGATTGTGGGCCCCGATCCGGCGAACCCGTTCGGCCCGCCGCTCACGATTCCGAGTGATCAAAACACGTTCACGCAGGCGACGGACGGGCAACTCCAACGACGGCTTGCGACTGGCGGCCAGATTCTCGTCGGCTTTGCCAATACGTTTGTTTGGCAGTTCTCGGGCGAGGATACCAACTTCGCCGCCACGTTGGCTAACTTCAGCGTTGTGCAGCCACTATTACGCGGTGGCGGCCGCGCCGTGGCGCTGGAACAACTGACCATCGCCGAACGCGCGTTGCTGGCGAACTTGCGGGCGCTCAGCCAATACCGGCAGGGTTTCTACACCAGCATCGCGATGGGGCAGAACGGCACGTCGGGTCCGCAACGCCGCGGCGGTTTCTTCGGTGGCACGGGGCTCACGGGCTTTACCGGCCAAGGTTCCGGCGGCTTCGGCGGCGTCGGTCAGGCCACGAACTTCGGCGGCTTCGGCGGCGGTGGCGCCGGCGGGGCCGGCGGTGGAGCCGTCGCAGGTGCGGCGGGCGGTGGCGCCGGCACGGTCGGCGGATTTATCGGTTTACTGCAACAGCAACAACAGATCGCCAACATTCAAGACAGCTTGAGCTTGAAGCTCCGCACGCTCGGCTTGCTGGAAGCAAACCTCGAAGCGGGGCTGGTCGATATCACGCAAGTCGATTCGTTCCGTCAGAGCATCCAGACCGATCGCGCGAATTTGCTGCAATCGCAAATCGGCCTGGAAAACCAGCTCGATACGTTCAAGCGCACCACGCTGGGCTTACCGCCGGATCTACCGATGGTGCTCGACAACGGGATGATTCAGCAATTCCAGTTCATCGATCGTCGGATGACCGATGTGCAAAACCGGCTGGCCGAATACCGGCAACAAGTCGGCGCGATCGAAGGCGCGCCGACCGTCCCGCAGTTGGAGCAAGCCGTCGCGCAGTTGGCCCGCTTGTTGCATCTCGCGCGGTTGCTCGTGCCGATTGTGGGCGAGGACGTCAAGCTGCTCACGGAACGTGCGCCGCAACGCGAGACCGACCTCGCACCCGAAGAACTGCCGGCATTTCGCGCCGAGCGCGAACGACTGGCGGCGGCCGTTGGCGACTTGGACGGGCGTTTTCGAGACGCGGAAACACGGCTCGCGGAATTGGGCCGCGGCCTGACGACGGAGGATGCCGGTGGCACCGCGGATTCGCTCGTCGCGTTGGCGGGCACCTTGTCCGACATGGTGCAAGAATTGTCGCTCGTCCAAGCACGGGCGCGATTGGAATCGGTCGTGCTGACGCCGGTGCGTTTGGCGCCAGAGCAGGCGTTTCAAGTTGCCCGGGCGAATCGGCTCGACTGGATGAACAACCGGGCGTCGCTCGTGGATAGCTGGCGACTGATCACGTTCAATGCCAACGCGTTGCGGTCCGATATGACAGTCTCGGTCGACGGCGACATCACCACCCTCGGCGACAACGCCGCGCGATTCCGTGCCCCGACGGGCAACATGCGGGCCAGCCTGCAATTCGATCCGCCGTTCACGCGGCTCTTGGAACGGAACAATTACCGCTCCGTGTTGATTACTTATCAGCAAAACCGGCGGCAGTTGATTCAGTTCCAAGACCAGGTGAACCAGACGTTGCGCCAGGACCTGCGATCGCTGCGTCAACTGGAAGCCAACCTCGCCTTGCAGCGCAGCGCCGTGGCAATTGCACTGCGACGCGTGGATCAAACCCGCGAGGAACTGTCCGCGCCGACCGCGCCAGCGGAACCGGGTGGAGCGGTGAACGCCCTCGGTCCGACGGCCGCGCAGAACTTGATTTCGGCCCTCACTGCGTTGAGCGATTCGCAAAACAACTTCATGAGCGTTTGGCTGAACCACTACGCGACGCGGATGGCGCTGTTACGCGACATGGGCGTGATGCGGATCGACGACATGGGGCGCTGGATCGACGTGCCGCTGGATCAATTGCTGGCGGAATCGATGCCCAACTGCGACCTGCCTCCGGACGTGCCGATGCAATGGCTGAACGACGCCGGGTTGAACCCGGACGGAACGGTCAAAGAATCAGCGCCGGCGGAACCGGTGCCACCTGGCGCCGAAAGCCCCGGCACATTGCGGCTGGTGCCGCCGGATGAGGCGAAACGCCTCCCGCCGCCCCAGGCGACGATCACGCAAGTGCGGCGAATTCCGCCGGTGCAGTTGGTGAACCACCCGGCGCCGATTCCGCCGGGGCATCCTCGGTAATTTCAAAGTAGCGACGCTTCTGCTCTGCCA
>JALHLM010000370.1 GCA_022844585.1 Pirellulales bacterium
GCGGACAACCGTCGCCGAGAGAGCGAGCAGGATCGCTGCAACGAAACGCACGGCACGAATGACGGAGCGCATGATACCGAACCTCGACAATTTGCCCCTGTCGAAGTCTCGTCACGCTGCTGGACTGGCGAGAATGCCAGCACGAGACCGCCTTAATCTAATACGCCCCGCCATGCGCGGCAACAGAAATGGCCTGCCGGATGGTCGGCGCATACCACCCGCTGGTGAACTTTACTGGTGGCGGCCGACCTCGATTGCGGTCAGGCTGCTAGGTGTCTGGAACGTCACCACGGGAATGGACACCATGCGAATCAAGCCGAAGTTCTTGCCTTCACACCAAGAGATCGTCGCCCGCTGCTACGCCATCCGCCGAAACTGGACCGCTACGGAACGACAAAAACGGTTGGGTTGGTTTGGCGAAACGCCCGTCGAAACGACCGCCATTGTTGGCATCCCCTTGCACCGGCCCTCACGCCCGTCGACTTAGGAGCGAGATGCTCACTTCCGATTCCTGAGCACAACCATCAGGCAAAGCGCCGAACTGAGCATCATTACGCCCGGTCCCAGTGGGACGATGCGGCCCGTCGTGTACCACGCATAGGCGCCCGTCGCGACGAGCAACGTCGAGAAGGCAATCATCGCGACGACGAGAGCTCGCAGGATTTTGGTGACGCGGGTCATCGGATGCTCTTGAGCGTGAACTCTTGCTGCGCCAATCCTAGTCGCTTTGTCGCCGCCGGATAGAGCCATGCGTCCTATCAAAGCACACAGGCCGCCGGAGCATTCACTCCGGCGGCCTGGGCTGGCTAGCGCGGTCCTACTGCCCGGAGGACCGTCGCGCTGTCACGGAACACTGCGTCTCATCTCTGCCTGCAGCAAGGTTGGTCTGGGAACCTCCGTCACGTCCTGGATGGTGAAGAACGGGGGCGGCGACGGGCGTTTGGCATCAAGATCGGCATCACAGGTGCTTTCGCCCGCGCCGCACGCCCCCGTTACACCCAATGGAGCACCGCCCGGGGAGAAAATCGGAAGGCGAAAAATCGAAAATCCGGCCGGCCAATTACAATGGAGCCCTGGAACCGTTGTTCGAGGTCCATTCGCCGAGTCGCCGCCATGTCCGTCCGATCCGTTCTGTCTTGGGGAATCGTGTTCGTAATCGGGCAATTACTGTCCGGTAACTTGCTCGCGCAGGAGGCGCCGCCCGTGGCCCCGTTTGCTCCGGCACCTGGAACGAGCCCCGGTTATCTGGGCGTGTTGGCGGTCGATTCTGGTGACGGCGCTGGAGCGGTCATGGCGGAAGTCATTGCCGGCTCGCCCGCGGCGCAAGCAGACCTCCGATCCGGCGACGTCGTCGTGGCGGTCGACGGTCAGCCGGTAGACGGGGCGAGACGCTTTATCGCCGCGATGGCTCAGGCCGGCCCCGGCGAAACCTGCGTATTGACGGTGCAACACGCCGGATTTTCGCGGGAGGTGTCCGTTACCTTGGGCGAGCGCCCCGCGCCGGAAAGGCGTCGATTTCCAGACTTCGGCCAGGTGCGATGGCCCAGCGAAATGTCAAACTGGGCAGCTTTGCCCCGACCGGATTCGCTCCTCGAAGACCGCACTCCGCCCGAACAGCGACTTGGCCTGCATATCCAGCCAGCCAGTCCAGCAGCGCTAGCCCGGCGTCGGTTGCCGGACCGAGCCGGAGTCCTCGTGTCGCGCGTGGAACGGGATTCCCCCGCCGATCTGGCCGGCATTACTGTTGGGGCGCTCATCGTGTCGGTCGACGGCATCACGGTCCACTCCAGGCAAGAATTGGCGAAGGCGTTCGCCGGAACCGTTGACACGATTGAAGTTACGTACTTCGTAGGTACTGAGGAGCGAAATGGCACACTGAGCCGCGCCGAATAGGCTCGGCGCAAGCCTCGACCCAGATTTCGCAGTCCACCCATACTTCCATTGATTGTCTCTATCTCGCGGTCCGGCGACACTTTTTTTCTGGTCGCCTGGTAGCGCTTAACGGCATACAATTGGTCCGTTTACGCTCACTCGCACACCCAGTTGGGGCAGGCAAAACCGGCCCCAATTTTGAACCGAAGCGGACGCTTCGCCGTCTTATCGGGTGTCAGTGAGCGCCAGTTGGGGCGGGCGGCATCTAAAGTCGATCCGGTTACCCAATCAGCCTGCCCGAATGGCAAGCAGTGAGCCATGAATTCAAGTTCCGCAACACCGCCTAAATTCTCGCCCCTGGAAGCCACGCTCGATGCGTCGCTGTTGCATGATCCGCATGCGCCGGCCGATGTGAGTGACCCGTCCGTCGATCCCAAGCGGATGGCCATGGTGCGCGGCTCCACCCCGCAGCTCTCAGGCGAAACGCATGGACTTCTGCGTAGCCGCTTGCGAGCGGCGGCGCTGGCGATTTTCGTCGGTTCCGGACTATTTCTGCTGGCAGGCTTGTTCACGGGCGGACAAGTATCGCCAAAACTCGATCCGTCGATCGTTCAGAGCCTGAGCTTTCTGTTTTGGGTCCACGTGGCACACGTGACGTTGGTCGGCGCCTCGAGCGTCGTGCTGATGTACATGTGCCCGCAGTGCATGGTCAAGATGCGGACGATTGAAGGGATCGTTTTCGGTTCGACCGCGATCTACTTCCTGCTGGCATCCCATGCGGAGTTGGTGTGGCTCGCCACGTTGCATGGAGCGCCGGCGCGGATCTCCGGGATGTGGCTGTTCTTGATTTTCACTTACGCGATTTTCATTCCGAACACGTGGTTTCGCGCCGTCCAAGTTATTGGCGGCATCGCCGCCTTACCCATCGGCTTGATCGTCTGGCTCGATCTGACGCATCAGCACGTTTACAACGCCATGACGATGAAGTTCATGGGGTTCGAGGTGCTGACGATCCTCACCGGGGCCGGCATCGCGGTATTCGGCACACATGTCATCAACGCCTTGCGGACGAAAGCCTTCGAAGCGCAGCAGCTCGGTCAATACAAACTCCGACAGCTCATCGGCCGTGGCGGGATGGGCGAGGTGTATCTCGCCGAGCATCAACTGCTCAAGCGCGATTGCGCGGTCAAGCTGATCCGCCCGGAACAAGCGGGCGACCCCAAAGCGCTGGCTCGGTTCGAGCGCGAAGTCCGCGCCACGGCGAAGCTTTCGCATTGGAACAGCGTCGAGGTCTACGACTACGGCCGCACCGAGGACGGTACGTTCTACTACGCGATGGAATACTTGCCGGGCATGAGCGTGGCGGACCTGGTCGACAAGTATGGCCCGATGCCGCCGAGTCGCGCCATCTACCTGCTGCGGCAAACATGCGACGCCCTGGCCGAGGCGCATGCGCTGGGGTTGATCCACCGCGACATCAAACCCGCCAACATTTTCTCCGCACAGCGCGGCGGCGTGTACGACGTGGCGAAGTTGTTGGATTTTGGCCTCGCCAAGCCGTTGGTGCGTTCCACGAACGCTGACGAATCGCAGCTCACGCAAGAAGGCGCCATCACCGGCTCGCCGCTCTATATGTCGCCCGAGCAGGCGGTTGGCGAAACCGAACCGGACTCGCGCAGCGATATCTATGCGCTCGGCGCCGTGGCCTACTTCATGCTCACCGGACGCCCGCCGTTTGTCGACGACAAGCCGCTCAAGATTCTCTTCGCGCACGCCCGAGATCCCGTGACGCCGCCGTCGGAATTGCGTGCCGACGTGCCCGCGGACTTGGAGGCGGTGATTCTTCGCTGCCTGGAAAAGCGTCCCGGCGATCGCTACCAGAGCGTCTCGGCCCTGGAAGAAGCACTTGGCGAATGCGAAAGCGCCGACGGCTGGAACCGCCTGGACGCCAACGCCTGGTGGCGCCAGCCGGGGCGGCCCAGTTCAACATTGACGCCCGCGGCGGTTTGAAGCCGTCGTCGCGCACACACTCTCCATTCCTGGCGCTGCGGGCGGGTGTGGGTTATCCCCGAGACTCAAAATCGCGTAGTTTCCCTCGGGCGGGGATCGTCTAAGGTAGGGCAATCCCTGGGGCTTGGGTCCGACTTTCACTATTCGATAGACCGCACATGACCGATGGCGAATTGGTCCGCCAGGCGCTCGACGGTGTCGCCACGGCGTTCGAAGAGCTCGTGCGTCGCTGGGCGGGGCGCGTGCTGGCGGTCTGCCATGCGCATGTGCGGTCGTCCCATCTGGCGGAGGACCTGGCTCAAGAGTCGCTGCTGCGGGCCTACCGCGCGCTAGGCACGCTGGCGGAGCCGGAAAAGTTCGGCAGTTGGTTGCGCGGCATTGCGGTCCGCGCCTGCCTGGATTGGATTAAGTCGCGCTCGGCGTCGGTCGTCCCGTTCGCGGCATTGGGCGAAGCGATGCGGGCGGAGGACCTGGCGGACGAGCAACTCGGCCCGGACGCGGGGCTGGAACATGAAGACGAGGTGCAACGTTTGCTCGCCGCGGTGGAAACGCTGCCGCCGGAATTGGGCGAAGTCGTGATGCTGTACTACTACAATGACCTGACGTATCACGACCTCGCACAATTGCTCGGCATCGCGCCGGCCACGGTGAACGCCCGGCTGACACGCGCCAGGACGTTGTTGCGGTCCCGACTGAGCAAACGGAGCAACTGACGAAGTGACGTCGACCAAAGTCGCCTTTCGCTCCGCGAAAGGCCGGCGATGGCGAGTTGTTGGAGAAGATGATGATATGAACTGCGAAGCAGCCGAAAACCTGATCGCCGCAATGCTGGCTGGCGAGTTGCCGGACGCGGATCGCGCTGCGCTCGACGCCCATCTCGCCGAGTGCGCAGCGTGCCGAGAGTTGCAAGCGGAATGGTCGCGCGACGATGAGCAATTGCGCGCCGGTTTCACGGCCTGGCGCGCGGCGAGCGAGACCGTGGCGGCGCGGACGATTCGCCAACTGCATCGCGAGCAATTGCGCACGTTGCCCGCACCGACGAACTGGCGCGCCTGGCCAGCATTCCTCGGCGGTTTGGCGGCGGGTTTCTTGTTGGCGTTGCTGGTGTGGCGGCCCTGGGCGGCTGCGCCGGACGCGCAGCGGACCGTCAACCTGGGACCGATGCCGGCGTCGGAAGCGCCGAGCAACTTGGCCCCGCCGACGGTTGGCACGAAATCGATGCTGGCCTCCGTCGTGGGCAACGTCGAAGTGTTGGCGGATCAGCAAGGCGCCTGGAAAGCCGCCGTGGCCGGAGAGGAAGTTCCCCTCGGCGCCTCGATTCGCACCGCCAGCGACGGGCTGTGCGAGTTCACCTGTCCCGACGGCAATACCGCCCGCATGAATGTCGATACGCAAGTGAATGTTCGCCAAGGGAGCGAACTGGAACTGGTGCGCGGGCAAGTCTGGGCGGGGTCGCAACCGGGCGACGAAGTGTGCGTGAAAACGCCCGACGGCGCGGTGCTGGCCCAAGGGGGCGCGGTCGACGTGCGGCGCGCCGATCAAGAGATGTTTGTCACCGCGGCCTCCGGAGAGGCCGTCGTGCAATTGGTGAATCGCAACGAACCGTTGCGCGCCGGCGAGGAATTGGTGATTGCGAATTCCCAAGTGTCGCGGCGCGACCGGGCTTATAGCCTGGCGCTGATCACCGCCTGGATGAATCCGCTCTTGGCGCTCAAATCGCCCGATGATCCGGAGTTGAGCGCGCAAGTCGATGCACTGCTGTCGCATCTCGGCGAAACGAAGATGAACTTGCTTTCGGACGCCGAACTGCGTTCGCTGGCGCCGAGTTGCACGGTGCCACTCTCGCGATATGTGCGTTCCGAGGATTCCCAGCAACAACAGGAGCGCCGGCGGCATGCCGCGCGATTGCTGGCCGACCTGGCGCCGGTCTCGCTCGTCGGAGACATGATCGAGCTGCTCGCTGACGACGATCCGGAAATCCGCGTGCAGGCCGCCACGGCGTTACGCCGGCTGACCGGCCTCGAAATGGATTGCCCGATCGAGCATTGGCGCGAAGCGCCCGACGACCAGCACCGCCAGGCGCTCGCGGCCTGGCAAGCCTGGTGGCTACAGAACAGTTTCCGTTGCCAGCCGACACCGGCTGGTGCGGAGCCAGCCGTATTTAAGGTGAGGACCTAGCTAAGCGCTGGTCGATGGCCAACGTCTCGCCTTCCGTCGGCGGAAGCGGAATCGCGTCGTTCGGAGCGCAGGACAACTGCCTTCTCGAATTCCCGGACCGTGCCGAAGGCGGAATGCGTAGTGGAGTTAGCCTTTGTGGCGGGATGGACCCCTTGGGCCAGGGCTGGCTCGTTGGCGTGGAGCCCTGACATGTCGTCTCCGGCATTGTCTTTGCTGGTGGAAGTGTTTTCCCAAGTTCGCGATCCGCGCGGCAAGCGGCATCCTTTGCCGGCGGTGCTGTCGC
>JALHLM010000371.1 GCA_022844585.1 Pirellulales bacterium
CGCGTAGACGTCGGTCAGTTCCAGGCCTTCGGGCGACTCGGCCAGATGCGGATAAAGAGCGCGGAAGTTTGCTAGCGGCAGGTCGACTTCCCACGCCTGGCCGGCGGGGCCAAGCTTGCTGGGCTCCACGTCGACCTCAAACTTTCCGGCGAACACGCCGCGCATCTTCTGGGCGCTGAATCCGAAACGTACGGTGTGCGGCTGCGCCGTTCTGCCCCGAAAACGTAGTTGCGACGAGGAATCCAGTAAGACAGGACGATCGCTGTTCTTCCAGGCGGCGAAAGCCACGGCATAGAGCATGATTTTTCGTTGTTCGTCGATCGGCCACAAGAGCGGCTCGGCCCCCAAACTTGCCGGCGCACCGTCGCCCCGCGGCAGCCATTTTCCTAACAACACTTCGGGCGACTGATCCAAGTTACATGTCCAGTGATTCACGGGCTTGGCCTGTGCCACGGCGATGAGAGGTTGTCGCGAGCCAAGCGACAATCGCACCTGCTGACCCGCGTCGACGGACGCGGCGCTCCCACTCGTGGCGGCAGTGACTTTCGCCCGCCCCGAATTCACGCGGACCACCATCTCCGTGTCGGTCGCTTGGATGTCAAACTGCGATCCACTCGCGACCACTTCCCCGCACGGCGTGTGAATCGCGACCGACGTGCCCTTGTTGGAGACCGCCGGCATAACCCACAGACTTCCCTTGAGCAACTCGAACTCCCGTAACTGCACCCCCGGCTGAAGGATTCGAAACGTTGAATGCCCGGCGATCGTGGCCGTCGTCCCGTCCTTGGCCTCCAAAGTGATCCAGGCGTCGCAGGAGCGGGTCTCCAACGTGTCACCTGCGCCGACGCTCGTTCCCGCGACCAAGTGGTCGTCGATCATGCCGCTCGCGGCAAAGTAGCTGCTGGACCCGGTCACCCGAGTGATGCGGGCTACCGTCGGTTTTTGCGAGGGAAGAAATGCCAGAGCGCTGAGTGCGGCCAGCGACAGGATCGTTCCTACTGAAATCGCGAGTCCACCGTACCAGTGCAGCGGTCGGCGACGTTCCCGCTTCGCTGCGAGCCCGGGGAATTGCGAGATCACGGCGGCCTGCCGACTAAGCGTTCCTCGCTCCACGTCGGCCACCGCGACCGCTTGCTCAGCCACCTCACGCAGAAAATCGCGCGCCGCCGCGGATGAACGCAGCAGAGCGTCTACTTGTTCCTGTTCGTCAGCCGTCAGCTTGGCATCGAGGCGCCGCAACAGCAGCTCACGCTCTGGATCATTCAGTGTCATGTCACTAACCCTCCGGAAGGCTGGGCGCCTTCCAACTTGCGTTCGACACATTCCCGCAGTGAAACGTGCAATCTGGAAAGCCGCTTGTAGACGGCATTCAGGCCGACGCCGAGTTGCTGGGCCACCTCCTCGCAGCAGCAGCCTTCAAAGTAGCGTAGCCTGAGCAACATCCGCGAGGCGTCCGGCGTCGCCGCCAGGCAGTCGTGAAGCGCTTCAATCTTTTCCGCGGGCGCACGCTGCGACGTGAGCTGCCATTCCTGCTCCATGAGTGTCATCAGTTCGTCGTCCAAGACCAGCGATTCTCGGGCATGACGCCGGAGCCAGTCGATTCCCTCGCGCCGAGCGGTGATAAAGGCCCAGGAAATCAAAGCCGCTTCGCTGTCGAATTGCACGTCACGAGTGATCGCCTTGACCGCGACGTTTTGAAAGATGTCTTCCGCGGCATGCGTGTCGCGCACCACAATCCAGGTCGCCGCGGCGATGCGAGTCCGCCATTGCATCAACGTCTGCAGAATGGATGGTTCAGTCAGGCGCATGGGCTCCTCGCGTCGCGGAGGCTACATCCATCGTTCGAAATGGTCGGACATACCAAGCGAAGAGCCGCGTGCTTGCCTGTCCCAAGTCCTCCGCGGCGAGCAAGGCGCAGGGCACGAGATACAGCGTGATGATGGTCGTAAAGAAGATCCCGAACCCCATCGATACAGCCATGGGAATCAAGAACTGCGCCTCCGGCGTTTTGTCCAACATCATTGGGGCCAGGCCGGCGGACGTCGTCGCCGAGGTGAGCATGATGGGGCGGAACCGGCTGGTGCCGGACTCCAAAGCGGCTTGCAGCAAGGTGATGGTAGCGTCCTCCTCGCGCCGACGGTTGATGTAGTCGATCATCACGATGGCGTTATTGACGGACACGCCGGCGAGCGCCAACATGCCGAAGATCGACAGATAGGAAGGCGTGATACCCATGATGATGTGTCCCAACAAAGCGCCGATCGTGCCGAAGGGAATCGCCAGCATCAAGAAAATCGGCTGGGTCAGCGATTTGAACGGAATCGCCAGCATCGCATAGAGCACGAACAACAGGGCCGCGGCGCCAACGATGGTGCGCTTCCTCGATTCCGCCGCCTGGGCGACGTGCCCCTTGAATTCAAACGTCACTTCTTCACCCGAGGTGCGACACAACTCAGTGATGCGCGGGGCCGCATCCCGTGCGATGCGACTCACATCCACCGTCTCGTCCGCGGGCTGGGCGCCGATCCGAATAATTTCGGCCTTGTCATTGCGCTCGACAAACGACGGCGCCTTGACAAACTTTACCTCGGCTACCGTGGCCAGTGGAACCTGCGCGCCGCGGGGCGTCCGGATCTTCAGGCTGTCCAGCGTGTGCAACGTCTCGCGGGCTTCCCGCGGCAGCCGTACCATGACCCGGATGTCGTCAATGCCGCGTTGCACTCGTTGCGCTTCTTCGCCGAAGAACGCCTGGCGAATCTGCAGCGCGAGCGCTGCCTGCGTCAAACCGAGTTCCGCCGCTCGCGGTTTCAACTGAAATTCCAGTTCATCTTGACCGTAGTTAACCTCCGCCCAAGCGACGTTGATGCCGCCGTAGCCTTCCAACAACGACTTGATGTTCTGCGCGACTTCCGCCTTCTTCGGAGAATTGGGGCCTCGCAGTTCCAGGTGCAGGTTTTCGTCCGCGTACTCTTGCCCCTTTTGCAGCGACTGATCGCCGAAGACGCGGAACGTGGTGGCTTCCGGAATGGGACCGATGAGTTGGGTCCAGCGCTGCACAATCACGCTGTTGCGCGGCCCGGCTTCGCTGCGCACGCTGGGATCCAAAATCTCCAGCGACATGACACCGCGGGACTTGTCGTAAGGATAGCCCGGACTTGCCGCGCCTACGACGCGCGAGACGTTCTGGATCAGTGACTTTCCGGTACCAGGGTCCACGAACTCCTTCCGCAACGGCTCGACTGCCGCGGCGATTCGGTCCATGTACTTCTTGGTGACCTCAAGTGGAGTATCGTCGGGCAGATCCAGAAAAGCAGTGATCCGTTGCGTGTCGACGGCCGGAAAGGAGACGAACTTCATGCGTCCGCTACGGCAATAGCCGGCCATCAGCAGCGCCATCACGACAAATCCCGCCAACACGCTAGCACGATGCCGCACGCACCATCGCAAGGAAGGCTCATACACGTTCTCGACAAACCGTTCCAACGCGGCGGCGATCCGCCCTTGAAACCGATCAAAGGCGTTTCGATCGGTCGTGTACGTCATGTGCTTCAGGTGCGCGGGCAAGGTGTACTTGCAGACGAGCAGGGAGAACATCAACACCGCGGCCACGACCGGCGGAACTTGCTTCGCATAGTCGCCCCATGCGCCTTCGAAGAACAAGAGGGGGATAAAAGCGACCATGGTGGTCAGCGCACCAAACGTCACTGGCATCGACACTTCCTCAGTCCCTTGTACGGCGGCCTCCAAGGGGGGCAGTCCCTCGCTCAACTTCGAATAGATGTTCTCTCCGGTGACGATGGCATCGTCGCCGACGATGCCGATCACAATCAGAAACCCGAACAGGCTCATTACATTTGCGGTGACGCCGAGCCAGGGCATGAGCATCGCGCCGCCGGCAAACGCCACCGGAATTCCCATGGCGATCCAGAACGCCAGCTTGGGGCGGAGGAAGAACCCCAGCATCAGCAGCACCAACGCTCCGCCCTGCAGCATGTTGGACGTAATCGAGCTCAACCGTGCGCGAATGGCCAACGATTCATCGTTCCATACTTTCAGGTTGACCCCTTCGGGAAAACGATGTTGAGCGTTGCTTACGTAGTTGCGGACTTTGTCCGAGATCTCCAATGCACTTTCGCTTCCCGTTCGCATGACCTGGACAAACAGCGCCGGCTGACCGTTAAACTCGACGGATTTCTTGCCTTCTTCGAAGCCGTCACGAATCCGCGCGACTTCTCCCAGTTGCACCTCGGCGCCTTGTGCTGAGCGAACGGGGATCTTCGCGAACTCTTCTTCGCTGTAGGCCTGACCACGAGTGCGCACGATCAACGTGCCGCTTTCGCTATCGATGGCTCCAGCCGGAAGGTCGATGGAGTATCGGCGGACTGCGTCGGCAAAGTCCTGGAAACTCAGGTCGTAGGCCAGCAGTCGATCGGCGTCCGCCTCGATCGAAATCTCATACCGCCGGTCTCCTTCGATCGAGGCCCGGCTGATGCCGGGCAACTCGAGCAGGTCCTCCTGCACGCGACGCGCGACTTTGCGCAAGTCGTGGTCGGACAGATTGCCGCTGATGGCGACCCCCAACACCGGAATATAGTTCCCCGACTCAGGAATAAAGACGCGTGGGCGTTCCGTTTCGTTGGGAAAGGTCGTGATGGTATCGACGCGGCCCTTGACCTCGTCCATCAACTCCCGGAGATCGGCGCCCGGCTCGGCTTGCAGATAGAAGCGGGCCATACCGCGCGAGCCGTCCGCATTCAGTTGCTTGATTCCCTTGACCCCCTCGAGCGACTGCTCAATCGGAATCAACACGGCGCGCTCGACGTCCTTGGCCGTGGCTCCCCGGTAGGGCATCTCAATCATTACCGTGTTCCAACTCAAAGCAGGCGTGACTTCGAGCGGCACATGGTATAGGCCGACGTAAATGCCGCCGATCAAAATCGACAGCATCAGGAAGTTGGCGGCGATGCTGTTATTGGCAAACCAACGAATCATGCGCCAAGCCTGGTTACATTTGCTTGTTGCCGGAAGCTCCGGCGGCGACCGAGCTGTCAACGCCGCCTTGAGCCGGAGCATCGTGCGATGCCGTGGCTTCAACGTCCGGCAGGATTTCGACCTTGGCACCTTGCGGAGCGTACACGAGATGCGTGGTGGAAAGCAGCGCGCCGTGCGCCAGCGCCGGGTCCCGCACGAGCACATGGGTTTCGTCCGACCATAGCGGCGCGATGGTCCGCGCCTGCAACGAAAAGGCTTCCCGGTCGACGAGAAACACTTGACTCAACTGACGCACTGCGCCCCGGGGCACCGCCACGACATCTTCGAGCAGCTTGCCATTGATCGCCGCTTTCACAGGCTGGCCGATCCTCAGCGGCGGCTGACGTGACTTGCGGCCAAAAGGATCGTCGACGCGTGCAATGACGAAGAGCTCCAGCGAATCAGGATCGAGCGCGCCCTCGGTCCGGATGATCCGCCCTCGCCACACGGGGGACGCAGCCTCATTTACGGCGTCGCGCAGCTCGACTTCCAGGGACTTATCGCCGTCCAATTCGGGAAGATCGAGGAACGGCAGTTCCCGCCCGGCGATCGGCAGTCGCACCTCCGCGAAGTCGACGGCGAAAACCTCACCTAGCGGAGCGCCGACGCCGACGGTCTGACCCAGCCCGACGGTCAACCGTCGAACCCGACCCTCGAATGGAGCCCGGACCTTCGTGCGCTCCAAATCGCGTCGCGCTCGCTCCAGCTGTGCGACAGCGGCATCGGCCTCAGCCAGCAGCTGGGATCGATTCGCCGACGACTGCTCGAACTCCGCCTGCGTGATCACCTTCCGGTCAGATAACTCCTGGCTCCGCGCGTGTTCCAGGTTGGCCAACTGAAGCGCAGCCTTGGCTCCTAGCTCACGAGCCTCGGCCACCGCCACAGCGATCTCGTGGTCTCGCGGATCCAGCTCCAAGAGTACGTCGCCCGCGGCGAAATAAGAGCCTGATTCGAAGACCGGATTAATCTTTTGAATGACCCCCGGAACCTGCGCACTGAGCATGACCTGATCATGCGGCTGAACGACGCCGTGCGTTTTCACGACGACAGGATAGTCCTGAACGCGCAGTTCCGTAACGCGCGTCCGCACGATCTGCGGGGGCGCTGGCGGCAGCGACTCTTCGGCGACAGGGGACGCAAGCACGTAGTAGGCGCACGCCCCCGCGGCCAGCAGGCCGATTGGAGCCGCCCCGCGGATTGCCAGTTTGTATGCGTTTGAAGCGATCAAGAATTCCCACCCCACAACTTGGATATTCGTTGTATCGCCGCCTC
>JALHLM010000372.1 GCA_022844585.1 Pirellulales bacterium
GTAGTCCGGGGGACTGGATCGCCAATAAGAACTGCCGCAAATGGAACATCTCCGCCGCTTCCCAGGCCAGGGCGGTGCTGATGTAAATTGGCTGCACCGAGTCTTCCGTCTGCAGCAGCCGCCCGGTGAGGATGGCGCTGTCCAGCCCGCCGCTCACCAGGACCGCCACGGTGGCGGGGGCTGCGTTCGATTTTTCGGTCATGGAGGCGACTCGCTGCGAAGCGGGAACACGCTGCAATCGTAGCAGACGGTCAAGTCGCCCGGAGCGCTGACCCCACTAGCCCGACGCGCCAGCGAGGGGGAACAACCGCCGGATTGAGTAGGACGTTTACTCAGATCCGACCGTCTACTCCCCCGCGCTGGCGCGTCGGGCTAGTGTCGCGGAAACGCACGGTTACGGTGCGCCCGGGAGTGGCAAAGTACGTTGCCGGCGTTTATAATCCTGGGTCGCATGTCAGTTGGTTTCGGTCGCGGTTCTGGCACACCTGTCGCGGGCGAAATCAGCGTTCGATCGAACTCCGCGGGGCCGCAGGCGGCCATCTGATCCCTCCTGGGGGGAGGTTCCTCTGAGCGACAATGTTGTTCGTATGGGCGGTTTTCGAATTGGCCTGCTGGGCGTGATCGCGCTGGTGCTGCTGCGCATCTCCGTCGGCTGGCACTTCGTCACGCAAGGGATGGAGAAGTATCGCGACGGCAACTTCTCGTCGCGCGGGTATCTCTCCCAAGCGAAGGGACCGTTCGCGGAAAAATTCCACGAACTGATCCCCGACTATGACGGCCGCGAGCGGCTCAACGTCGATGCGATGAAGCTACGCTTCGAGCGGATGCTCGACGGCGTCAAGAATCAGTACGGCTTCAACGAAAAGCAAATGGCCGAGGCGAATCAACTCGTCGAAGCGGCCACCGCGGACGTGGAGGACTACCTCGAATCCAACAAGTTGGAAATCGACAAGTACTTCCAGGACTTGAAGCAGAACACCGAACGCCGGCACTCGAAGGATTTTCAGGAGACGCCTTTCGCCCAGAAATGGGTCTGGGACAAACAGCAGGAACTGCAAACCACGGTCAAGCCCTGGACGGCTTGGGTCGACGACCGAGCGAACGAACTGTTAGCGTCGCTGAACGAGATTCAGGGCACGCACATGTTGTCCCATCCGCCCTACAAAGAGCCGCCGTCCGATCTGGAGAAGGCCGACAAGCTGGTGCTGTACAGCAACCTGGCGATTGGCGTTTGTTTGATCATCGGGCTGTTCACGCGTTTCGCGAGCTTTGGGGGCGCGCTCTTTATGCTGTCGCTCATCCTCGCGCAGCCGCCGCTCGCCAACCTGTATCCGCCGGCGCATCCCTCGGCTGGAGCGCAATGGATCGTCAATAAAGAAGTCGTCGAAATGATGGCCCTGTTCGCGCTGGCGTTCCTGCCCACGGGACGTTGGGGCGGGCTCGACTTTTTCGTACATCACCTCATCACGCGCCCGCTGTTCGGCGGAAAGGAAGCAGCATGAGCCTCAATCCTCTCACACCGGAAGAAAAGGCGATCGGCAAGGATAATTTCTACGCCGCGCTCGGCAGCCCGCTTACGCGTCGCGAATTCATCGGCGGCAGTCTGGCCGCTGGGGCCATCTCGGGCGTCGGCCTCGGCTCGTACTATTTCGGGTACGGCACGTCGGTCGATAACCCGGTCCGCATCGGCATCATCGGCACCGGCGACGAAGGGAATGTGCTGATCGGTGCGATCAATCCCGCGTACGTGCAGGTCGTGGCGATCGCCGACATCCGCCCGTTCAACATCCACCGCGCCTTCCACGGGGATCAATCGAGCCCGGCGATTCAGAAGATTCGCACGGGGCTGATGACGAAATATGACTGGAAGACCGAGGACGAGGCCAGGAAAAACGTCAAGGTCTATGACACCAACTACGAAGACCTGCTCAAGGACCCCGCCATCGAAGGCGTGGTCATCGCCCTGCCGCTGCACCTGCATCACGAGGCCGCCATCAAGGCGATGAAGGCCGGCAAGCACGTGCTGACCGAAAAGCTGATGGGTCACAGCGTCGGCAAGTGCAAGAGCATGGGGCGCGTCGCGCATCAGGAAAAGAAGCTCCTGGCGACCGGCCACCAGCGGCACTACAGCGTGTTGTACGACAACGCCGTCTCCACGATCCGCGCCGGCCTGATCGGCAAGGTGCATCACATTCGCGCGCAATGGCATCGCCAGAAGGACACATGGTCGCCGCCGCTGCCGGCGAAGATTCAAGAAGAGCGGCTGGAGTTTGTCCGCAAGCTGGCCGAGGCGGAAGCGGCGCTCTTCAAAGCCAAGGGGAGCGACAAGGAAATCGCCAAGCTCGTGAAGCGCGTGGAGGATGTCCGCAAGAAGCTCGACGCCAGTAGCACGCAATGGCTGCTGATCGAGAAAGACCTGGCGGTGAAGGCGAAGGACTACGGCTATCTCGACAAGAACACCGGCGGTTCTCCCTACTGCCAGTCCCCCGAGGAAGAGTTGTTCCGCTGGCGACTTTGGGATCGCACCGGCGGCGGTCTGATGGCCGAGCTGGGAAGCCACCAGCTCGACGCGTCGGGCATTTTCATTTCCGCCAGCCATCCGCTCGACAAAGACGGGCATTCGCAAAAGATTCGCCCCCTCGTGGTCTCGGCTGTCGGCGGACGCCATCTTTACGGGCGCAACCGCGATTGCGAAGATCACGTCTACTGCACCTACGAGTACCCGGCCGCCGATTATGATCCTTCGCCGGGGACGGAAATGAACGAGAAGCGGATCGCAGTCACGTATTCGTCGATCAACGGCAACGGCTACGGCGGTTACGGCGAAGTGGTGATGGGCGAAACCGGCACGCTGATCCTCGAAAACGAACAGGAAGTGATGTTGCTCCAGGCCGCGAACGCGGTCACGAACCTCGAGGTGAAGAAAGACGACAAGGCCGGGCCGCTCTTGAACACCACGAGCAGCGCCCCGCCGGAAGCGGCGGTCGCCAAGAAGGCGCTCGATGGCCCGATCAGCAAGGGCTACACCGAGGAGATCGAACATTGGGCATGGTGCATCCGCAACTTCAAGGCGGACGATTATGCAAACACGCCGCAGCCGAAGTGCAAACCAGAAGTGGCGATCGCCGACGCGATCATCGCGCTCACGACCAACATCGCCATCAAGGAACGTCGGCAAATCGAGTTCAAGCCGGAATGGTACGACATCAACCACGACGACACCCCGGATGGCGTGGCGCCCGAAGTGAAGGTTTGAGGAGTTTGAAGTTTTCAGTGTTCAGTTTTCAGTTCGGATAGCTGAAAGCTTCGTTGTTCATCACTCATCACTCCGCACTCATCACTTCACCTATGTCCGACCGTTGGCCCATTGGCGTGTTTGCCAGCATTGATGCTGGCCTGGGCGTGAAATTGGAAGTCGCGCGCGAGTTGGGCGTGCCGACGATTCAGTTGCACGCACCGCATCAGCAGACCCGCACCAAGGCCAACGCCGATGCGTTCCTGGCGAAGCTCAAGGACTACGGCATTCGCCTGACAGCCGTGTTCGGCGGCTTCGAAGGGGAGAGCTACGCCGACATCCCGACGGTGGACCGCACCGTGGGTCTCGTGCCGCTGGAAACGCGCGCGGCGCGGTTGGCGGAAATGAAGGAAATCTCCGATTTTGCCAAGCTGCTCGGCTGCCCGGTGATCGCGTTGCATTTGGGCTTCGTCCCGCACAACACGCAGGCGACCTGGTATCAGGAGATTCTCATCGTCACGCGCGAGTTGTGCAAATACGCTGCGGCGAACGGCCAGGCGTTGCATTTGGAGACCGGCCAGGAATCCGCGGCCGGACTGTTGCAGTTTATCGGCGATGTGCGGTGCGAAAACCTGTATATCAACTTCGATCCGGCTAATATGATCTTGTACGGATCCGGCGAGCCGATCGAGGCGCTCCGCATGGTCGGCAAGTACGTCCGCAGCATTCACTGCAAGGACGGCACGTGGGCCGCGAACCCCGGCAAGGAATGGGGCCGCGAAGTCCCGCTCGGCGAAGGAGACGTCGGCATGGAAAACTATCTGCGGACGCTCAAGGAAATCGGCTACGACGGCCCGCTCACGATCGAACGCGAAATCCCGCAAGAGCCAGAACGCCAGAAGGCGGAAATCGGCCACGCGGTACGCTTGTTGACGGAGCTGCGCGCGAAAGTGCTTGGTTAGGTTCGCTTGCGAAAAGAACAAAGCGATGGGTGTCACTGGCGGCTTGTCCGCCAGTGCTTTTGTTGGGCTTGTCAGCGGAGTCCGTCACGCACTGGCGGACAAGCCGCCAGTGGCACCCCACCTCGACGCACCTTCGGGACAACAGGTGTTCGCCAATCAGCTCAAGCGCACTTTCAATTGCACGGCCTCGCGCACGCGGCGTAGGAACTGCTTGCGGGGAATCTCCTTCGCCCCGAAGCGCGCCGTGTTCGAATTGTGCTGCTGCACGTCGAACAGGGTGAAGCCGCAGGCGCGCATCCGTTCTACGAGATACACGAGCGCCACCTTCGCCGCGTCCGGTGCGCGGAAAAACATCGATTCCGCCGCGAACATCCCGCCGATCGCCACGCCATAGACGCCGCCGGCGAGTTTGCCGTCTTGCCAGGCCTCGACGCTATGCGCGAAACCCGCCTGGTGAAAGGCTTGGTATCCGGCCAGCATTTCCGGTGTGATCCAGGTGCCTTCGGTGCGATACGGCGCCATCGCGCAACCTTCGATCACGGCGTTGAAGTCGCGATCGATCGATAGCTCGAAACGCCCTTGCCGGTAGGTCCGCGCCAGCCGCCGGGCGACGTGGAACTCGTCCAGTTCGATGATCGCCCGCGGGTCAGGCGACCACCAGGCGAGCAGGCCTTCCTGGCTCGGCCAGGGAAAGATGCCGGCGCGGTACGCGGCCTCCAAGGTGTCCAGGTCGATCCACCCGCCGACGCCGAGCAGCCCTTCCCCTTCGGGGTCGGCAATTTCGGGATCGGGAAAGCGAATCGTGGGACGCTTCTTGGTCATGGGGTCGGATGAGTGTCCGCAAACTCGACGTAACGCATAACGCTCAAATCACTTGCGCCTTATTCTGTCACGTTTGGCCGCGATTGCCTATAATGCACGCACTCGCTCTCTCGGACTTCGCATCGGAGCCGGCATGTTTCCTGAAGACGATTCCCCGTCCCACGACGAGTCCGCGGATCGATTCCTGTTGCCGGCTTCGACACCGCCGCCTCCCGCACCGGCGCGGTATCCCGGCCTGGTGATGTCTCGATTGCTGCTGATCCTGGCCACGCTCGTCGCCCTGGTGGCGATGCCGAAGTTGATCGAGAGCGTGCAGTACTCGCTCACGCGCGGAAGGCTCCGCGCGCAGGCGGAAGTGGCCGAAGCGCACCTGGTGAAGTACGACAAAATCGCCGACCCCGCCGAAGCCTTTAAGTGGGTGGCGCTACGGATGGAAGCGAGCGTAGTACACATCAACACCAGCCGCTCGACGGCCGTTGGACGGATGCGCGACGACGAATCACTGTTGATGGGCGATCCCGATCGCTTCGAGGTCGCCGGCGAAGGCTCCGGTGTGATCGTCGATCCGTCCGGATACATCGTGACGAACCACCACGTGATTGCGGGCGCCGAGGAAATCACCGTTGTCCTGAGCGACGACCGGATCATCGGTCCGGAATACGTCACCATTGTCGGCGTCGACGAGCTATCTGATCTCGCCGTACTCAAGGTCAACGCCGGCGACCTTGTCGCCGCCGCGTGGGGCGAGAGCGAAGCGATGGAAGTCGGCGATTGGCTCGTCGCCGTCGGCGCGCCGTTTGGCTTGGACCGCACGGTCACGGCCGGTATTTTGAGCGCGAAGCGGAAGAAGTTTGTCGACCGCTCCGCCACGCAGGACTTTCTGCAAACCGACGTGGCGGTGAACCCCGGCAATAGCGGCGGGCCGCTGGTGAACTTGAAAGGCGAGATCGTCGGCATTAACACGGCGATCGTGGGCAACGCGTATCAAGGAATCAGCTTCGCCATCCCGAGCGACGTGGCGAAATCCGTTTACGAACAAATCAAGTCCAACGGCAAAGCGGTCCGCGGTTGGCTCGGCGTCGAAATGGCGAAACTCACCGCGGAAAGCGCCCAGGCCGCTGGACTGGACAAACCGCACGGATCCCTGGTCACCAACGTGGTGATGAACTCTCCCGCGGACCTGGCGAAGATCGAGCGTAACGACATCGTCGTTTCCTGGGGCGGCAAGCCGGTCACCAGCCCCCGCGATCTGGGGCAACTCGTCGCCGAAACGCCGATCG
>JALHLM010000373.1 GCA_022844585.1 Pirellulales bacterium
GTTGGTGCGCGCCGACAAGACCAGCAAACTGGAAGTCCACATCGACACCGACGAAGGCAACGCCGCCGACCTGGATCACGCGAAGAGCGTGAAGCTGATTAAACAGAAATGATGAATGGCGAATTGATGTCTTTCATTCATCATTTGAACTCAACACAACCTCAACTCACCGCAACACCATTTCCCGGAGACCCCACGCGATGGCCAAAGTGATGGAAGCGCTCGGCATGATTGAAACCAAGGGCTTCATCGCCCTGGTGGAAGCGACCGATGCGATGTTGAAAGCCGCGAATGTTGAATTCCTCGGCTGGGACAAGGTCGGCAGCGGCCTCGTCACGGCGTTTGTCACCGGCGACGTCGCCGCGGTGAAAGCCGCCACCGATGCCGGCGCCGCGGCGGCCGGACGCCTGGGCGAAGTCCTCAGCGTGCAAGTCATTCCCCGCCCGCACGAAGACCTCGGCGTCGTCCTGCCGGCCGTGACGAAGACGAGCAAGTAAGTGAGTTGTAGCACGGTCGGGAGACCGTGACACAACGGATTTCGCTGGATCCCACAACTTCAACACCTCAACATATCTCACTACCCATGAACGACGCGATTGGATTGTTGGAAACGAAGGGCCTTGTCGCCCTGGTCGAAGCGACTGACGCCATGGCGAAGGCCGCGAACGTGCAAATCGTCAAGAAGATCCCGATCGGCGGCGGCCTGGTTACGACCGTCGTGCAAGGCGATGTCGGCAGCGTGCGCGCGGCCGTCGAAGCCGGCGCCACGGCCGCCCGTCAGGTCGGCGAACTGGTCGGCAGCCACGTGATCCCGCGCCCGGCCGAAGGCCTGGTCCGCGCGTATCTGTCGTAAGGCGCTGACGCGAACACTAGCCCGACGCACAAGCGAGGGGGAGTGGACGCAGTATTCGAGTAGGACGTTGATTGCGAGCCGGAGACTTCTCCCCCTCGCTGGCGCGTCGGGCTAGTGTCGAAGCACTCGCTCATCGCGATTGGGTTCGAGCTGGAAGCAGGAGGCTGAAACCGATGAAGATTCTGGTCGCGAACCTGGGTTCGACGAGCTTCAAGTACCGTCTGTTCGATATGTCGGACGAGCGGCAACTGGCGCGCGGCGGAACCGAACGGATCGGCGGCGCGGAGAGTCGCACCAAGGTGGAGATCGGCGCGTTTCGCGATGAATCCGTCGCGCAGGTGCCCGATCACGCCGCGGCGGTGCGAGCCTGTCTCGCGCAATTGACGGCGCCCGACACCGGGTGCCTGAAAAGCGCCGACGAAGTGGCAGCGATCGGTTTCAAAGCGGTGCATGGCGGACGGTATAGCGGAGTGCAGCGGGTAACGCCCGACGTGCTCGTGGCGATGGAGGAGATGAGCCGCGTAGCGCCGGCCCATAACCCGCCCTACATCGCGGCGATGCGGTTGCTGAGCGAAAAACTGCCGGAGATTCCCTTGGTCGCGGCCTTCGAAACCGGGTTTCACGAGACGATTCCCGCCCGGAATCGGACCTACGCCATTCCACACCAGTGGAGTGAGGAATTCTCCGTGCGCCGCTGGGGCTTCCACGGCGCGAGTCATCGCTACATCGCCACCCGGATCGCCGAACTGCTCGGACGTAACGACCTACGCGTGATCTCCTGTCACTTGGGTGGTTCGGCGTCGATCTGCGCGATACGCAATGGCAAAAGCGTCGCGACGAGCATGGGCATGAGCCCGCAGACCGGGCTGCCGCACAACAACCGCGTCGGCGATTTCGATGTGTTCGCCCTGCCGGTGATCATGCAGCGGACCGGCAAATCGCTCGACGAAGTCCTCGACGACCTGGCGGAACGCAGCGGTTTGGCCGGGCTAAGTGACACCAGCGGCGATGTCCGTGACCTGGAAGAGGGCATCGCGAAAGGGAACGCCCGCGCGCAACTCGGAATGGACGTCTTCGTCAGCGCGGTGCGGCACTACATTGGCGCATATCTGGTCGAACTCGGCGGCGCGGACGCCATCGTGTTCACCGGCGGCATCGGCGAAAACGGCACGAAGATCCGCGCCTCGATCTGCGAGAACCTTTCGGCGCTCGGCGTCGAACTCGACGCCACCAAGAACGCCCAAGCGAAAAACGAAACCAGCATCCACGCGACCTCCAGCCGCACGCAACTCTGGATCGTGCCGACGAACGAAGAAATCGTCGTCGCGCGGCAAGCGAAGGAGTTGCTGGAAAGGTGATGAGGAGAAAAGGAGTAGAGGAGTAAAGGAGTACAGAATGTCAGCCTCAAACGCCAATTAGTGAAAACCTGCCCAGTTCCCACCACTACTTTACTCCCCTTCTCCTTTACTCCTTTACTCCTTTACTCCTCCACCTCCCCCATGTTCATCGCCCAAGTCACCGGCAGCGTGGTCGCGACGCAGAAATCGGCGTCGATGACGGGTCACAAGCTGTTGCTTGTCGAGCCGTTTCGCGTCGACGCGGAATCGCGCACCCAACTGGTCACGACGGGCCGCACGTTCGTCGCCGTCGACGCCCTCGGCGCTGGCGTCGGCGAATACGTCTTGATCTGCCAAGGCTCGAGCGCCCGGCTCACGCCTGAAACGAAAAACCTCCCGGTCGATTGCGTGGTGATCGGCATCGTCGATTCTGCGCACGTCGGCCAGAAATGCGTATACAGCAAAGATCAATAGTCTTCTGTAGCCGGCCTCTGTGAGGCCGGTGGCGAGGACATCGAAGGCAAACCGAACGTAGGTCAAGAAACTACCGCCCGTGCGGCCGAGGTCACAGACCTCAGCTACAGAAGCATTGAAAACACGAGTTCACGCTCCCATGCAAGCTAACGAAACACTGATTCGGAACGTCGTCGAGCAAGTCCTGGCCCGGTTGGGAACGACGGCGCATGTCGCGCCGAAAGGTCACACGGGTCGCCGCGGCATCTTTACCTGCCCGAACGAGGCGATTGAAGCCGCCAACGAGGCCTTCGAGCAACTCTCCACGCGTTCAATCGCCGACCGCAAGCGGATCATCGACCACATTCGCCGCATCTCGATTGAGCAATGCGTCGAACTCGGCACGATGGAGATGCACGAAACCAAAATCGGCCGGCTGGTGCACAAGATCGAGAAACTCAAGACGCTGGGCGAGCGCACGCCCGGCGTCGAGTTCCTGCGGAGCGAAGTCTTCAGCGGCGATCACGGCCTGGCCGTTATCGAACACGCGCCGTTCGGCGTGATCGGCGCGATCACTCCGGTGACGCACTCGCTGCCGACCATCACGGGCAACGCCGTGAGCATGATCGCCGGCGGGAATACGCTGGTCGTGAATCCGCATCCCAGCGGCAAGAAGGTCGCCGTCGAAGGCGTGCGGCGCTTCAACGAGGCCATCTATCGCGACCTGGGCATCGACAACCTAATTTGCGTGATCGCCGAACCGACGCTCGAAAGCGCCAACGCGATCTTTAAGAGCCGTGGCATCGCGGTGATCTGCGTCACCGGCGGCCCGGCCGTCGCCCGCGCTGCATTGAACTCCGGCAAACGGGCCATCGTCGCCGGCCCCGGCAACCCGCCGGTCGTGGTCGATGAAACCGCCGATCTCGATCGCGCGGCCCGTTCGATCATCCAAGGCGCCTCGTACGACAACAACCTGCTCTGCATCGCGGAGAAAGAAGTCTTCGCGGTCAGCTCGATTTTCGACGCCTTAATGCAGGCCATGGAACGAGCCGGCGCGGCGCGCTTGAACTCGAACGAAGTCGACGCGCTCACGCGTGTGGCGATCACGTCCACTGGCGAAGGCGAACACAAACACGACGTCCCGCACAAGGACTTCCTCGGCCAGGACGCGGCGGTGCTGGCTCGCGGCATCGGCAAATCGGTTTCGGAAAAGACGGAATTGCTGTTCGGCGAGACGAGCGATTCGAATCCGTTCGTGCCCGTCGAACAGATGATGCCCTTCGTACCGTTCGTCCGTGTGCGCGACGTGGACGAAGCCATCGCCAAGGCCAAGTACTACGAGCACGGCTTCCGCCACACGGCGATCATCCACAGCAAAAACGTCTCGAACATGACCAAGATGGGCCGCGCGATGGACACCACACTGTTCGTCAAAAACGGCCCATGCATGGCGTCCCTCGGCCTCGGCGGCGAAGGATACCTCTCCTTCTCGATCGCCACGCCCACCGGCGAAGGCGTCACGACCCCCCTGACGTTCACCCGAGAACGCCGCTGCTCGATGATCGACGAACTACGCATCGTCGGGAAGTGAGTGCGTTTTGAACCGCGGAGACGCTGAGACGCAGAGAGTGGAGGGAGAGAGAAGTGATGAATGATGAATGGCAGAGGACCACTGAGACGCTGACTAGTTGAGTAAGAGCGGATTATCAAATTCCTTTCAATTTCCTCTGCGTCTCAGCGCCTCCGCGGTTCAAAAGGATTAAACGCATGCAATTAGGAAGGGTCATCGGAACTGCCACCGCGACCGTCAAGCATCCCACCCTGTCGGGCTGGAAGCTGCTGGTCGTGCAGTTACTGATGGCGGACGGGAAGTCGTCGGACGGCGAACCGGTGCTGGCGATCGACAACCTCGGCGCCGGCGGCGGCGATCGAGTGATCCTCACGAGCGACGGCAAGGGCACACGGGCATTGATGCAAAGCGACAACACGCCGGTCCGCTGGAGCGTGATGGGCATTGCGGACTAACTTCAGAACGACGAACTGGTGCGATAGGGCATGAACCGTGGCGGAAGTGACAGCCGAACAGATCGAACGCCTGGTGCGCGAAGTACTCGCGCAACTGGCGCCGGCTGCTGCGCCTACGCTCACGACCGCGCCGCCGTCCACGACGGAGCTTTGGCTGGAACAGCCCGTTCTATCCGTCGGCGACATCGAGCGCCGGTTGAAAGGCGTGCAGACGGTCGTCGTCTCGCCGCGCACGATCATCACCCCGTCCGCCAAGGACTTGCTCCGCGAACGGCGCATTCCGGTTCGACGTACCACGCCGCCACAAGCGAAGCCGGCCGCCGCAACTGCAACATTGCTGCTCGGCGTCGCGGAGACGAAGTTCGACCCGGCAATGTTGATCGATTACGCCGCACGACGTGGAGTACGCATCGACCAGATCGCCCGGACCGGATTGAAGACGGTCGTGGCGGAACTCGCGGACGAAGTCGCCAAGAGCGGTCGCCGCGCCTGGTTGCTGACCGAATCGACGCATCAGGCCGTTTGCCTCGCCAACCGGACGCCCGGCGTCTGGGCCGCGCCGGCCAATCACCGCGGCGAACTGCAAGCCGCCCAGCAAGCCATCCAAGTCAACTTCCTGATCACGACGCCGCAACAAGGTAACTGGCTGCAACTCGCTCAACTCGCCCAAGATTTCGCCACAAGAACCCAATAACTCTGAATCATGCGTATCGCCCAGGTCATCGGCAACGTCACCCTCAGCCGCGTGCATCCCAGCTTGCACGGCGGACGGTTTCGTTTGGCCACGCCGCTGACGCTCGGCGACCTGCGCTCGCGCGAACCGTCGGACAACGAAGCCATCGTGATCTACGACGAACTCAACGCCGGCAACGGCCAATGGATCGCGGTCAGCGAAGGCGGCGAGGCGGCGCAACCGTTCTATCCTGAGGAAAAACCACTGGACGCGTATAACGCGGCGATCTTAGATACCGTTCAACTGGAGCACACTTGATGTGAGTTCCAGTTTGAAGTGTTCAGTTTTCAGTTTTCAGTAAGGATTCCACTGAAAACTGAAAACTGAAAACTTCAAACTCAAGAAACGCAGTTTCCCCCATGAATCTCCATCGCCTCAAACAAGACATCTGCGAAATCGGCCAGCGGATCTACAATCGTGGATTCGCCGCGGCCAATGACGGCAACATTTCGATTCGCATCAGCGATACCGAGGTGCTCTGCTCGCCGACCATGATTTCCAAGGGCTTTATGAAGCCCGAGGATATCTGCCTCATCGACATGGAGGGCAAGCAACTCGCCGGGCATCGCAAGCGCAGTAGTGAAGCCTTGCTGCACCTGGCGATCATGAAGGCGCGGCCCGACGTGAAGAGCGTCGTGCATTGCCATCCGCCTCATGCCACGGCGTTCGCGATCGCCCGGGAGCCGATTCCGCAATGCGTGTTGCCGGAAGTCGAGGTGTTCCTCGGCGACGTGCCGATCACGCAGTACGAGACGCCCGGTTCGCAATCGTTCGCCGATACGATCCTCCCGTTCGTGCATAAGTCGAACGTGATCATCCTCGCCAACCACGGCACGGTGAGCTTCGGCGAAACGGTCGAACGCGCCTACTGGTGGACGGAGAT
>JALHLM010000374.1 GCA_022844585.1 Pirellulales bacterium
GGCCGGGGGGCCCGCGCCGCCAGTGGCACCCCATGAACCCAAAATCTAAGGTTTGACAAAGCGCTAGACTAGCATTCGCACGAGCGCCGTCGCGCCCGCCATCAGTACGGCGCCGTAGCGCAAGAAAAAGTGGTCTCCGGCGCTCAGTTCGCGATCGCCGGTTCGCGCGCGATAGGCGATGAGCGCCGCCGCTACCGCATGGGCCGCCGCGAAGGGCAGGAACAGGCGTAGCGCGGGCAGCCTCGCCAGCCAGATCGCGCCGACGAGCGCCCCGGCGGCATCGATCAGCAGCCCCATGGCGAGCGAGAACTGCGCCGCCGGCAGGCCGGCGCGCGGCGCAGGCGGCGCCAGCGGCGAACGATAAGGATTCCAGTTGGCCATGGATTCCAGCGTAGTCACCGCCGCGCGCCGACTCAAGCGTGAAGCGACGCCGATCAAACGTCCATGTTAAGGTTCCGCGGCTCGCCGCGCTTGTTACACCGCAAAAGTGATTTTCGGTCAGCATTTCCTCAAGGCGCGGCCAGCGAATACAGCCGCGCATGCCGCAGGCGGAAGCGCAGGTAGACGGTTTGCCCGCGCCAGGGGCTGATGTCGCTCGCGCCTTGCCAGCGGACTGTGGCCGCCGTGTGATCGCCAACCAGTGGATCGCAGTCCGCGAACGAGCGTCCGGGCACGATGCGGAAGCGTTCGTCGCGCAGCTCGACTTCCAGCCCTCCGCTGCGGAGCGATCGAAAATTGAGGACGATCGTGTCGCCGCGCAGGAGCAGCGGCGCGGTGGTGAATTCGCCCTGGCCGTGGGCGACCAACGCGGCCAACCGATCAGCCGGCCAAACCGCGGCGCGCGAAGCGCTGCTGGCGAAACGATGGCGCGGGAACTTATGCGGCAGATCATGCTGGTTGTAGAACAGCAGGAATCTCCCCTCCGGCGTGCGCACGAGACTGGGAAACGGTTGCAAGAACCCCGCGTGCGCGGCCGCCGGCGCTCCCGGCGCGATGATCGGACCGCCGGGCGGAAAATCGAACGATCGCCCATCCTGGCTCACGGCCAGGCGGATCTCCGAGCGGTCGGCGGAGCGGTCGTAGGCGTTGCAGAACAGGAGCCGTAGTCGCGGCTGGCCCGGATAGTGCGTGGCGGCGTTGGAGTAGTAGTCGATCGTCGGCCGCTCTTCGCCGCCGGCGCTCAGCACGCCGACCGGGAGCGGCCAGTCCGCGAAGTCGGCCGTTTCGCTGCGCGCGATCGAGCGCCGGCTGAGTTCATACAACCGCGTGTACATCACCAGCTTTTCGAGCAGCGGGTCGAAGCGGGCGACCGTCATCGTGTCGGCGTCGTGCAGCATGATCGGGCGGGGCAACACCCGCCAGCCGACGCCGTCGGCCGACACGGCGCCGAACATCACGGTGCTGCCTGGCCCGGTCATCGCGCTCCGCGGTCGGCCGACGCGCTCGGCGTAGGCAGCGGTGTCGTCGCGGACGTGCGCCAAGAACGTGCATTTGAATCGCGCTTCCGGGGCGGCGCTCGGGTCGACGAAAAACGCGCCCGAGCGCCCCGGCCGCGCCTCTTCCGGCGCGCGCAGATCGCTCTGGGCGAGTTGCTCGCGATCGAGCACGCCGAGCAGATTCGTGGCCGCGTGGCCTTCCATCGCCCGGTGCGCGTGCAAGGGACGCCGCCAGTCCCTGAGGTCCATCGATTCGGCGTACGCGATTCCCGCGCGGGTCTGATACCACAATCGGTACAGCCCCGCGGCCTCGTCATGAAGCAGGGTGTGAACTTCGCAGCGCTCTTCCCAGGGATAGACGGGCGCAAACAGCGCCTCGCGAAACGTGCCGCCGTCCTGGGCCGGCTGGACCTCGATCGTGAGTGCCGACGGCAGGCAAAAGGCCCGCGCTTCGACCTGCGCGGGATCCTCCACGTCGTGCGGTTCATTGAGCGGCAAGGGGTTACCGCTGGCGCGATCGACGTACTCGACGAATCCCGGCTGCACCAAGCCCCAATCCAAGAACGGCAGCGGCGCCGGGCCGAGTTCGTTGACGATCGGCTCATGCTCCACGAGATAATGATTGGCCGGCCGAAACAGCCGCGTCAGCTCATCCTCGACGGGCGCGGCGGCGTCCTCGGCGCGGGCTTGCGCGATGAGCGCGATCGCCAGCAACAGCGCGGCGATTGCGCGGGTGAGCTTTGGAGCGCGGTACTTCATGGCGAACGCTCCAGGTCAGCGCGGTGGATTTCGCCTGCCACCGGCGAAGGGACAAACTCGCCGCGGCGCTGCACGTCGGCAGGGCGAAAGCAGTGGTCGATGGCGAGCGCGAGGTCGCGCCCCAGCATGCGCAGATTCGCGGGCGTGATCGCCACGCCACGGACGGAAGCATAGGGAACTTCGAGCGTCGCGGCCGCATGCAGGCCAGGAAGTTGTTCCGCCCAGTCGACGAAGTTGCGCAATTCGCCGTACTCTTCGCGGCGATTCCAACCTGATCCAAAAGACAGATTGTCCGCGACATCGTAGCGCAGCTCGCCGGTGCGCACCAACTGTAGCGACCGCGCCAGTCGATCGGCGCCGGCCGCGATGCGGACGTCCGAACCCAGGGCGAAGAAAACTCGATCGTCGTCGAGATAAGGGGAGTGGATATCCAGCGCGAGGTCACAACGTTGGCCTGCCGTGTAGCGTGACTTGAGCGCGCGGACCGTGGCGTAGCGGCTGTTATCGCCGTAGTCGAGCCAATGATCGTGCGGCGCGCGCGCTTTGCCTTGATCTCCCGCCTCGACGCCGTCTTTGTCCATGAAGGGGATGTACAGGAAGGCGATCGAGTCCCGCAGCGAACGCCCTAAGGCATCGTCGGCGAGTACCGCCTCGATCAGGCCCTCCGCCACAAAGCTGGCGGACGACTCGCAAGCGTGATGGCGGCAAACGAGCAACACCTCCGGCCGACCCGGCGCGGAGGGCGCGCCGCAACGGAGCAATTCGACCGGCCTCCCCTGCTCGCTGCGCGCCAGCGTTTCAACACGCAGGTTGGGATGCTGGCGCGCCGCCAGGAACCGGCGCAAGTCGTCCTCCACGTAAGGAATCGCGAACGAGAACCGCACTTCCCGGGCATCAGCGGGAAAGGCGAATCGGAAGGCGTCTCCGTCCAACCCCTTGCGGCCAAGCCAACGCCAGGGCTCGTCGTTCACGCGTACGGCGGGCCCTTCGGCGCCGAACACGCGACCATCCTGAAACTGAAACGTCAGCGAGCGTCCCGCGGCGCCGCGAACGCGAAACGACCAGTGGAACCAGAACCGCGGCGTATCGCGTCGATCCTGACGTACACGAACAACGTCCCCCTCGATTCCATCCACCAGCAGATTGCCGCCCGGGAAATCGGCGTCGATGGTGAACTCCGCCGCCGGCGACCGGACGGCAAACGCGCAGATTGCCGCTGTCAAAAGCAGTACGTGCCGGCACTTCATGCGAAAAGCTCCGTCAGCACGCGCCCCCGCACCAAGGGATGCTCGCGTCCCGCGGCGTCGCGTAGCAGTGTCGACGGGGGGATGCCGAGCGTGTCATAGATCGTGGCGACGATGTCCTCCGGCGTGACCGGGGACTCGGCCGGGTACGCCCCCTGGGCGTCCGAACGCCCATAGACAAAGCCCTGCCGCATACCTGCGCCGGCGAAGAGTACGGTGTAACATTGCGGCCAATGCTCGCGGCCGGCGTTGGTCGAGATCTTGGGAGTGCGTCCGAATTCTCCCAGGCATACGACCAGCGTGTCGGCCCAGCGGCCGCGCGCTTGCAAATCGTCGATCAAGGTGCTGAAGGCCGGATCGAATCGCGGCAAGAGCTTGTCCTTCAACGTGTTGAAGTTATCGCCATGCGTGTCCCAGCCGTAGTCTCCGAACAGCGAACCGGAAGCGTTCACCTGCACGACACGCACGCCGGCCTCGATCAGCCGCCGCGCCAGCAGGCAACTTTGACCGAGCGTGTTCCGGCCGTAACGCTCGCGTAGCGCCGGCGTCTCGTCGGCTAACTCGAACGCGGCGCGCGTGGCCGCGCTCGTCAGCAAGTCGAACGCCTGGGCGTAATAAGCGTCGAGGCTCCGCGTCCCCGCCGTCTCTTCAAGGCGTCGCTGTTGCTCCACGAGCGCGTCCCGCAGACCGCGCCGCAAGTCCATCCTTTCCAAGGAGACGCCGGGCGGCGGGGCGAGCCCGTCGACGCGAAACTCAGTCGCGTTCGGGTCGCCGCGTACGAACCAGGGATCGTACGCGCGACCGAGCAGTCCGCCGGTCTGCCCGGGCACAAAGCGATCTTGGCCGTCGATCAAGTCCCACGGTAGCGTGACCGCCGACGGGAGGTCGCCGCGCGCCGGAGCGATGCGCGTCACCGTCGCACCGATGGCCGGATGATCTTCGGCCGAAGCGTCCGGTCCACGTACGCCGGGAATGCCCGGGTCGGCGGTGCGCGTGCCCGTCAGCGCGAATCCCACGGCGCCGCCATGCACGTTCCGGTCGTGGGTGACGGAACGCACGAACGTCAGATGCTTCGCAATCCGCGCCAGTCCCGGCAGATGCTCGCAGACGATTTCGCCAGGGATCGAAGTGGGAATCGCCGTGAACGCGCCGCGAATGGCCGATGGTCCATCCGGCTTCATGTCCCACGTGTCGAGATGCGACGGACCGCCAAAACAGTTCAAGAGAATCAATCCTCGCGGCGCATGCCGCGCGGCCGAATTCGACTCGGCCGCAAGCAGCCGCGGTAGACTCAGGCCGGACAACCACGTGGCGCCCACCCTCAGCCACTCGCGGCGGCTCCATTGCCGGCTCGCGCGGTAATCGGGGCATGCGCCCATGCATTGCTCCGCAAGGATTCTCGTCCATTGCGGCCGGATCGTGGTCGGTCCGGCCGAAGCTCGCGATCAGCCGCTCACGCCCCCTGCGGGCGGCCCCAGTGGTCGCGGTATTCGCGACTCAGGAGTCGATCCGCTTCGTCGTCGCCGAGCACGCGTTCCTGCGCCGGGTCGAAGCGGAACGAGCGCCCCAGACGGGCCGCGATATTGCCCAGGTGGCAAAGCGTGGTGGTCAGGTGCGCTACTTCGGGGGGACAGTTGACCGGCGTCTCGCCGCGGATCGCCGCGCAGAAGTTCGCCACATGCTTGACGTCGTTCTGGCCTTCCGGCTCGATGTTCAACTCGATCGGCTTGTTTTGCTCGTCCCAGGCCTGAATCTTGCCGCGACGGCTCATGAACATCATCCCCTTCGTGCCGTAATACTCCGCGCCGCTGTCGACGTTGCGCGGGTAACTGGTCGACCACAGGCGGCTCTCGTAGATCAGCATTCGCTTTTTGCCTGTGGCGCCGTCGGCGGGATACTCGAACACGACTTGATGCGTGTCGGGGAACTGCTGGTCGTCGTCGAAGAAGTATTTGCCGCCGATGGCGGACACCAGGCTGGGGTGGGTTTCGACGCCGAGTCCCCAACGGGTGTACTCGACGTCATGCACGCCGTCGTTGCCCAAGTCGCCGGTGCCGAAGTGATACCACCAATGCCAGCCGTCATGCACGCGATTGTGCTGATATGGGAGCATCGCCGCGGGGCCGACCCAGGTGTCGTAATCGAAGCCCCCGGGCGCCTCGCTCGGCGCGCCGTGGCCGATATCGCGCCGCCGCTGCACGTTCCAGGCCTTGGCGACGAGCACGTCGCCGATCACGCCGGCGCGCAGCGCCTTGACGCCCTCGATCATCATGTCGGTGCTGCGGACCTGCGTGCCGTGTTGCACAACGCGGTTGCCGCGCCGCGCGGCCTCGACCAGCAGACGGCCTTCGCGCACGTTGTGCGAGCACGGCTTCTCGACGTACACATGCTTGCCGGCGTCGCAGGCCAGAATCGAGGCTGGCGCGTGCCAGTGATCGGGCGTCGCCACGACGACGGCGTCGACCGCCGGATCGTCGAGCATCCGCCGTAGATCGCCCACCGCGTTCTTGGGATCGGCGCCGAGGGCTTCCGCGGCGCGCTGCCGGCGACCTTCGTCGGGGTCCGCCACATAGGCGACGACGGCGTTGTTGCGTTCGCGGAACAAGCCGGCGTCATGCACGCCACGGCCGCCGCAGCCGATCAGGCCGATCACCAGCCGATCTTGCGCATTGCCGCGCGCGAGCGAGGCGTTGGCCACCGCGCCGGCGGCCGCCATGCCGGCCGCCGCTTGCTTGAGAAAACCGCGTCGATGCGTGGACATCGGATGTCTCCTAGGAAAAAAGTGGGAAGCGTCCGGCGCGCGGCCGAAGTTATAGTTGCGGCGGGATGCGCCG
>JALHLM010000375.1:0-2294 GCA_022844585.1 Pirellulales bacterium
AATCGCCCGCCGCGAAAGTCGCGCGGTTTGGGAAACAAGAACAATGCCGCGCGGCCCAGCCCGTCCCCCTGATCGCCGTGGCAAGCGCCGCAGTGTTGGAGATAGAGTTGGGCGCCGGACATCGAGACCGTCGCGACGTCGGCGCTGGGCACGGCCGGACTTGAAGCCGAGGCATCCGAGTGTGGCGTCGATGGAGGCGCTTCGGACGCTGGCTTGGATGGCTCGGCCCCACATCCGATTGCCGTCGTCAGCAGCCCGACCAATCCAAATCGCCGAAGCGAGGGCGAAAACACCGAGACGTGATCGGAGTTGGCTGTCATGGCTCCGTTTCCACTTAATGCGGTTGTGGAATCAACTCGTTGCCGACGCAACGCACGCTCCGTACCGTTTTTCACAAGCTACTGGGCTACTCTACAAACAGCACCGAATACATTCGCGATAAGGCCATCTCGATATCCAGTTTATGGCGATCATGCTTTTATTGATCGTGATTGGAATCAAGCCAGCCTGATCGGGTGAACCAAGTGGGCGCTGTGCGAGGCCGCTCAATAGCGCAACGATTCGCACGCTCACCACAACGCTGCCGAAGCGAACCGTCTTGTTGCAGAACGCGCAAATGCCGGCGCCCAAAGCGGCACGGCGCCTTGCCCAACCAGCATGGCGAAGTCGGTTCGCTGCATCGGACCCCTCCGTCAAGTACCACAAGTGGTAAACAGCGGACCGTTCGCCAACTGGTTGCGCAAGCGCATCAGAACTCACTCAGCAGACCTAACCACGCACTTCGCATGCCGTAACGTTCAGTCGAGTCGCGCATCGAGCGGCAACGATGTTTCCAACTCGGCTGCGCGCGGAAACAGAATGTTGTTTTCCTTGTGAATGTGGAGATGCAGATCGGCTTCCAGTGCTTCCAGTCCGTGCCACAGCGCCAACCAGGTCGTGCAAGCGTCGGCCGGGGGACGATAGCCATTCGTCAAGTCGCGCATCTTTTCCAGCGCATTCCCTGCCGAGCGATGCTCGTCTTCCATCACGTGGATCGGCTGCAACACCGTGCCGCAGTGAAACCGCGGAGCGGGCCCGCCGCTCGCGTCGGCTTCCTCAAGTCGGACGACGTGGGGAAATAGCACCAGCTCTTCTTTCAGCATGTGATTGGCCAATTCCTCCCACATCGCGACGTAAGTGCGCTGCAGTTCGTGTAGGAACGGGTGCACGTCGCCGTGTCGCGCGACGACTTTGTCGAGCATCGCTCCGAGGCGTGGCAGTTCGGCCCGGAGATACGCGTGATGACGTTTCACGATGTCTGCGACCAGCGCCGCCAACGGGGCCTGCGTCCAGTCCGGCTGATCGGTTGGGCGCTCACCCTTGACATCGAGCGCCCGCTCAACATCCGCCACGGCCAGGTTGCGTTGACGGCAGGCGTCGGCAAGTGACCGCTGACCGCCGCAGCAGTAGTCGATGGCGAATTGTTCCAACACTCGAGCACGCTCCGGTCGCTCCGCAACCAGATCTCCGACTCTGCGTTCCGCGAGGCGTGTCATCGTCTTGGTCCTTTCCGAAAACTCATAAGATCATCGCAAGGCATTGATAGTAAATGATTTGTGTCCGTAGCGCCGTCGAAAAACGAGGCGTTTCGCGCCGGGCGACGGCGCTCTCCACTTGACCTATTTAAGCATGGTGGACATATTGTGGATGTCAAGGTCCAGATATTGTGTCTTTGCCTTTTTCCCCTTTTGGTCCTTTTGGCGAGGCATTTCATGGCCACTTTTCTGACCGAAATTCGTTTCACCGACGCCGGCCTCAAGGCGCTCCCGCAGTCGTCGGAGCGGGCAACTGCGTTTCGCCAGGCTGTCGAAAAGGCGGGCGGAAAGATGATTGGGCAGTACTGGGCGATGGGCGACTGCGACGGCGTCGCGCTTTTCAGCGCGCCGTCGGAAGAAATCGCCGCGAGCCTGCTGTTGGGGCTGACTCGGCAAGGTTTCGTCCGCACAAACACGATGCGCCTGCTGGACGAAGACGAATTCCGTCGCGCTTTGACGGTCAAATCCTAGTAATGGCCGGCTCCAGTTGGACGAGACATCGATCTGCGCGGCCGGCAATCTGAAAGATTTGGTGCGATGGAAGGATCGCACGATTGGGAATCAATCGCGCCGCAATTGGCGCGTCGAAACTCACGATGCGCGCATATCCGCTCGTTGCGTGCGATCGGTTCGCACAGATTGAGATTCCGTTCGCCGCAGAGTAATCTGATATTCGTGCCTGGCGCAGCAAACGGATTCATGCGCGACCTGCACTCCCGC
>JALHLM010000375.1:2304-6269 GCA_022844585.1 Pirellulales bacterium
CCCCTCAACGATCCCGCCGCGAAATCGTTGGCCTTGCTTTCACGAACGACGCCGTCTGACGTACACGTGACATCCAAGGCGCAATTCGCTGGTTCTTGTAATTGGGAACAACGCCATGACAGCGCCAATGCAGATGGTCCTGCGCCTGTTTGTCGGCAGCGCGATTAGCATCGCCGCACCTGTGGGCAGCGCGGCGCCACTGGACTTCAATCGCGACGTGAAGCCGATTCTGGCCGAGAATTGCTTCGTGTGTCATGGGCCGGACGAAGGAAGTCGCAAGGCCAATCTGCGTTTGGATCGCGCCGCCGCGGCCATGTCGGAGACGGAGAGCGGCGCCCAGGCGATCGTGCCCGGCGACCCGAGCGCGAGCGAGGTGATTGCCAGAATCGAAACGGCCGATGACGATTCGCGGATGCCGCCAATCGACAGTCGCAAGGTGCTGACGGATGAACAGAAGCAGATCCTGCGCGATTGGATCATGCAAGGCGCCGATTACGCGGAGCATTGGTCGTTCGTCAAGCCGCGGCGCATCGCGCCGCCCGACGTGCGGGCAACTACATGGCCGCGCAATGAATTAGACCGTTACGTCCTGGCCCGACTGGAAACGGAGGGACTCGACCCAGCGCCCGAGGCGGATCGCTCCACGCTGTTGCGACGATTGTCCTTGGATTTGACAGGCCTGCCGCCCACGCCCACGGAAATGGATGCGTTCCTGCAAGACGCGAGCCCCGAGGCCTACGAACGTGTGGTCGATCGGTTGTTGGCGTCGCTCCGCTACGGCGAACGGATGGCAATGTGGTGGCTCGACGGGGCGCGCTACGCCGACAGCAACGGTTTCCAGTCCGACTGGGAACGCTATCAATGGCGCTGGCGCGACTGGGTCATCGACGCCTTTAACCGGAATCAGCCCTTCGATGAATTCACGATCGATCAGTTGGCCGGCGACCTGCGACCGAACGCCACGCTGGAGCAGCGCATCGCTACGGGCTTCTGTCGGAATCATCGCATCAACACGGAAGGGGGTTCGATCGCCGAAGAATGGCACGTCGAGAACGTGATCGATCGCGTGGACGCTATGAGCAATGTCTGGCTCGGCCTCAGCCTCGGTTGCTGCCGCTGCCACGACCACAAGTACGATCCGTTTACGCAAAAGGACTTCTACCAACTGTTCGCCATGTTTAACAACGTGCCGGAGAACGGCACGGGGGATGGCGAGCGGCCCATCAATCACCGTCCCTATGTCGCGGCGCCGCGCCCGGACGAGACGGCGCGGCTGGCGGTGCTGGATGCAAACGTCTCGGCCGCCGACGCGGCGCTGGTTGAACAAGAGAAGTTATTGCCTCAGTTCGTCGCCGACTGGGAACACGCATTCGCAACTGCGCCGCCAACGAAGGTCTGGCACGCATATCAGCCTGACGCCGTGCTGGCGGCCAGCGGCGCGACGCTTAACTTGCAAGACGACAGTTCGATCATCGTCACCGGCCCGTCTCCCGCCAACGACACGTTCGTGTTGCGCGCTACGCTAGATCTGCCGCGCATCACCGGATTGCGGTTGGAAGCGCTGCCGGCGGAGGAACTTCCGGGGAATGGCCCGGGCCGCTCGGACAACGGCAACTTTGTGTTGACGGACCTGCGAGTTTCGCTGAATGGTACGCCGGCGCGTCTGGCCACGGCCCGCGCGGACTTTAACCAAGAGACGTTCGCGATCGAGCAGGCGATCGACTCCGATGCGCAAACCGGGTGGGCAATCCATCCTCAGACCGGAATCGGGCACACGGCGACCTTCGCTTGGGAGAAGGCGCAGGAACCGAAGACTCCGTCGACGATTGCCGTCACGCTCGATTTTCAGTCGCCGCATCCCGGGCATCAACTAGGGCGGTTTCGGCTGTCGTTCACAGGGGCCGACGATCCGCACACGGCGCGCGACATTCCGGAGGACGTGTTAGCTGCCGCCGCTTGTCCCACCGATCAACGTAGCGAAGAACAGCGCCAACGTATTAGCGCCTATGTTCGCGAACATCATGCTCCCACGGTGCAAATGGCTCAAGCGGCGCTTGACGCCGCTCGCCAGGCGCGCGATGAATTCGTGGCCACCATTCCAACGGTAATGGTCATGGAAGAGATGCCGGAGCCACGACCGGCTTACGTCCTGATTCGAGGACAATACGACAAGCATGGCCAATCCGTCGCGGCCGCGCTCCCAGCGGCGCTGCATCCTGCGCCGGCGGGCGCGCCGATGAATCGGCTCGGTCTGGCACAATGGATTGTTGACGAGAACAATCCGCTGACATCTCGAGTGATCGCCAACCGACTCTGGGAGAACTACTTCGGAGTGGGGCTCGTGAAGACCACCGAGAACCTCGGCGCGCAAGGTGAGCAACCAAGCAATCAGGCGCTGCTCGATTGGCTGGCGACGGAATTGATTCGGCTGAAGTGGGACCTGAAGGCCTTTCAAAAGACGATCGTGATGAGCGCCACTTACCGGCAGTCGTCGCAGGTCACGCCGGAGCTAGTGGAGCGCGATCCCGAAAACCGACTCCTGGCGCGCGGCGCACGCTTTCGATTGCCGGCGGAAATGATTCGTGACAATGCATTGTTCACGGTGGGACTGCTGAAAGAACATTTGGGCGGACCGTCGGTCTATCCCTACCAACCGGAGAACATCTGGAACGAAACCACGGAATACGGAAACCTGCGGAACTACAAGCACGCCACGGACGATGGCTTGTACCGTCGCAGTCTCTACACCATCTGGAAGCGGACTGCCTCGCCGCCCAACATGATGGTCTTCGATATGCCCAGCCGAGAACTTTGCACGGTACGACGAGGACGTACGAACACGCCGTTGCAGGCTTTGACACTTCTGAATGACGTCACGTATGTCGAAGCGGCGCGCGTACTCGCGGAGCGGATGATTCGCGAGGGCGGCGCCGAACCGTCGGATCGAATCGCCTTGGCATATCGTCACGTCCTGGGACGCGATCCTAGCACGGAAGAATGCGCGATCCTAATTCAAGGGCTGAACGCGCGGCTGGAAAAGTTTCGCACCCAGCCGGAACAAGCGGAGAAGGTTGTGTCCCACGGCTCTGCCCCTCGCTGCGCCGAAGTGGCGATTCCGGAATTGGCGGCGTACACGTTGACCGCCAGTGTGATTCTGAATCTCGATGAAACTGTGACCAAGGAATAACCTCTCTCTCGCGAGAGCGCCATCATGCTTCCAGCACGCCAAGTCCACGCGCTGTCCGCCTGGCAAGATCGACTGAATCGTCGCACGTTTCTTTCCCGCTCGGCCTGCGGTCTGGGCATGGCCGCGCTCGGCGCGCTGGAGGCGCAACGATCTTCGGCCGCGACGGCGACGCCAACCCTGGGCATCGGCTCACTGCCGCATTTCCCGCCAAAGGCCAAGCGCGTCATCTATCTGTTTCAATCCGGCGCACCATCTCAGATGGAACTGTATGACCACAAGCCGACGTTGGAGGGATTAAGCGGGCAGAATTTGCCTGACTCGATTCGCATGGGGCAACGACTTACCGGAATGACTTCCGGACAGGCGACCTTCCCCGTCGCTCCGTCCGTATTCAAGTTCCGGCAGTGCGGGCAGAGCGGCATGTGGCTGAGCGAGTTGCTGCCGCATCTCGGGACGGTTGCGGATGATCTCGCTGTGATTCGATCGATGTACACCGAGGCCATCAACCACGATCCCGCGATCACGTTCTTCCAGACCGGGATGCAAATCGCGGGAAGACCGAGCATCGGCGCCTGGCTGTCTTACGGGCTGGGAAGCGACAACCAAGACTTGCCCGCCTATGTCGTGCTCACGTCTAAGGGCACCGGCCGACGGGACGACCAGCCGCTCTATGATCGGTTGTGGGGCTCCGGCTTCCTCCCCACACGCTATCAAGGGGTCAAGTTCCGTAACTCCGGCGATCCTGTTTCGTACTTGTCCGATCCCGACGGCATCGATC
>JALHLM010000376.1 GCA_022844585.1 Pirellulales bacterium
CGAACGTGCGGGTGAAACGGCCGGGGAAGTAGTCTATCATCAACTCCTGCCTCGCGTTCTGACTCCCGCGTTTCGGCCCCTCCCATGGTTTGGCAGTCGCTGCTGCACAACTGGTTGCGCAATCGCGTCCAACAAGCGGCGACCCGCGCCGCTTTCGACGCCGTGGGACAGGCGGAAAGTTCCCCCAAGGGGGCGCCGGCCGAAGTCGATGTCGCACTCGTAGCGGCACTCGGCATGGAACTGGGCGGGCTGGTCGACCGGATTCCCGGCCTCGTGACCATTCAGGCGGCCGCTTTCAAGGCGTATTATGCCGACTGGCATGGCCGCGGCGTGCTGCTCGTGGAGTCCGGCGTTGGGCAGCAACGCGCGGCGCAAGCCACCACGGCAGTGATCGAAGGACACCGTCCGCGCTGGTTGATCTCGACCGGATTCGCCGGCGGTTTGTCGGACGATGTGAAACGCCACGACGTGGTCGTGGGGAATTCCGTCGCGAATTTGTCTGGCGAGCGCCTGGCGATCGACATGAAACTCGATCCGACGGGTCAGCCCGGCCTGCATGTCGGTCGTCTGCTGACGGTGGACCGCATCATCCGCACGCCGGCTGAGAAACGATCGTTCGCGGCACAACACGAAGCGCTCGCGGTGGATATGGAGAGCTTTGCCGTCGCGCAAGCCTGTCGGCGCGAACGAACACGATTTATGGCGGTGCGCGTGATCAGCGACGCCGCGCAAGATGAACTGCCGCGCGACGTCGAGCGCTTGATCGAGCGCCCCACGATGGCCGGCAAGCTCGGCGCCGCGGCCGGCGCGATCGTGCGCCGTCCCAACAGCGTGAAAGACTTCTGGAAGCTCAAGGAGCAAGCCCTCGTGGCGACGGATCGCCTCGCCACATTTCTCCTCAGTATGATTGAACAACTCCCGCATCCTCCTCCCCCTACCACGCCATGATTGCATTTCGATTTGCCACACTGTTGCTGGTCTTGCCTTGTATTTCTCTCGCGCCGATCAATGCAGCCGAGACCGATTGGCGTCCGCTGTTCAACGGCCGGGACCTCGCCGGTTGGGTCGCTGAACAGGGAGCGCGGTTCGAGGTGCAGGCCGATGGCGCCCTCTACTGCACCGGCGCGGGAAACTATCCCGGCTGGCTGCGAAGCGAGCGAGAGTACGAGAACTTCGAACTGGAGTTCGAATACAAGCTGGAAAACTACGGCGAGGGGGGCGTCTTCCTGCACGCGCCGCTGTATGGCAGAACCAGCAACGTCGGGTTCGAGATTCAACTTTCCGATGACTCGCGCCATCCCGGCACTTGCACTGCTTCCAGCGGCGCGGTGTTCGGCGTCCTGCCGCCGAGGGAACATGCCGCCGATGTGGATGCCTGGAACCTCGTTCAAGTGCGCTGCGACTGGCCACGGCTACAAGTCACCATCAACGGCGCCGTCGTACAAGACATCAACATCGAAGAACACGAAGAACTGCGCTATCGCAAGCGTTCCGGTTACCTCGGCTTACAAGACCGGGGCAAGCCGACCTGGTATCGCAATCTGCGAATCCGCGAATTGCCGAGCCGCGAACGCTGGACGGACTTATTCAATGGCCGCGATTTCCAGGGCTGGGACCAGTCCGAGGCGGGCGAGGTGAAATGGAGCGTCGAAGACGGCGCGATCGTAGCGCGCGACGGCAATGGGTACATGATCTCCGAAGGCGAATGGCGCGATTTCGCCTTCGAGACCTATGTGCAGGCCAGCCCGCTATCCAACGGCGGCGTGTTCTTCCGTTGGAAGTCACTGACGCCGAAGGACCGTGGCTATGAAATTCAGATCGAGGATATCCCGGACAGCAACAACCCCACCGGCAGCATCTACGACGTCGCCCGAGCAGATGAACCGCCCGTCACGCCGGGCGATTGGTATCTCCTACAACTCTTCGTGAAAGACTCGCAGGCCCTCGTCCGCGTCAACGGCCGCACGGTGTCCCAGACCGACCGCCTCTCCATCATCCGCGACGGACACATCGCGCTCCAGATGCATCAGGAAGGGGCGGTGATTCGGTTCAAGCAATTGCGGGTTCATTCACTGGAATAGGGGATACCGCGAAACGCGCGAAATGATCGCGAAAAAAGGAGGCCCAAGCTCAATCGCTTGACCCTCCTTGCTTTCAATCGTGATTGGCGTCGAGATTTTGATTCGCCACCTTTCGCGTCTCTTCGCGTCTTTCGCGGTTAAAATCCTCTACCGAGATGCCACCTCCGGTTCGCGGGCGTCTTCCGCGAGGCAGAGCCCATTGCTGATTTGGTTGGCACGATTGCGTAGATCTTCGGTCGGAAGTTGTCCGCCGACGTGGTAGGCGGCGGCGCTGGCGAACCGGCCAAGGCGGCCGAGAACGTTGTTCGGCGCGGCGGCGACGACCGCCTCCGGCGTGTCCGATTCGATTAGTTTCGCCAGTTCTTTCTCCTGCTCGGGCGTCATCGCTTCCAACCGGCCGACCATGACGCGGAGCGTGCTTTCCGGTTGCGGGTCGATCTTGAGTGGAATCAACGCCTCGGTCCAGGTCTGCGGCAACATGTACAACACGCGTGTGCCGGACTCCGTGAACCAACTGCTGCGCCAGGTGTTGACCATCGAGCGGGCTTCCTTCTCGAACAGTCCGGCCTCGACCAGCGACCTGGCCATGGCGTCGGCCACTGCGTCGATCGACGACGACTCGGTCGCGATTTCCATGGACAACGTCGCCTTCGCTTTGGCGGCCGGATAGTAACTGTAGCGGACCTTATGCCCTGCGATTTCCACGAGGAACACGTGCGGCAAATCCTGTTCGCCGTCGTTCTGCAACGCAAACTTGCCGCCGCCCTGGGCCATCAACTTGGCCGGTTGATCGAAGTTTCCCAAGCCGCGATAGAACAGGAATTTCTCGTAGTGCGTGCCGTGCCCTTCCGGATTGGCGAACTCGACGATGGCCGAATCCGTGGCGCGAGCGTGGCCGTAATGATCATCGCCGGAGACAAGCGGAATCGCGCTGCGCCCGGCTTTCGCCGCTTCAGCACCGATCGTGCGATCGAACTCGTCCTCGGGAATCAGCCGGACCTGCCCCCAATCGAGCCGGGCGTTGGTCATGCCCGCTTCCCCCAATTCCGCCGGCGGCAACAGCTTGCGCACGGGCGGATAGAACTCCGTCAAGAAGCCCTGCGGAAAATCGACGCTCACGTTCACGTCGCGCGGGCGATCGGTGTAGAAATACGTGACCGGCGTCTCCATCCGCTGCTTTGCCCAGACCGACGGTTTGGTCAGGAAAAACTCGTCCGGCGAGCCATGTTGGCGCTGACGATCAAACACGAATCCCGGCAGACGGTTGGCCACCAGCGGCCGGAAGGAAACCAATTCCCCTTTGGAATCGGAAAAGCTGGTGAACGTGCCCCATTCATGCACGACCAGCGGCGTCTCCGGAGCCGGAGAAAAGTTCAGCCATCCGGCCACGGCCAGAATCGCGGCGCTGAGGAGATATCGCATGCCATTGCTCCCATAATTTCGGAAAGTTGGATTCGGCGGCCGGCTTAACCTCCTAGACGAGCTGCAAATAGAAGCGACTACGCGAAACTTTGAAGAGGGATCGCCCATCTCGCCACACTAGGGCAAAGCGCCCGAATCGGGGAGTTTCGCTATCGTACAGTTTGGGATGAGACACTTCGTTATTCTGCTATTGGATAACTGAGAGCCTGAGCTCAAACGGTACACAACGTCCCCTTTCTCTCGCTGGCGCTACGGGGCAGTGTCGTGGGCTTGCGTCTTCTGCCGCTTGCATGGTGGTGGGGCGCGCTTTAGGATCGCGGCTCTCTGAGCAACAATTCCTTCTTCTACGCGGCAATCATCGATGGCACTTTCACTCGCAGGGCATGTGGCGCTGGTCACCGGCGGTTCCCGGGGACTTGGCAAACTCATGGCATTGACGCTCGCCCGGTCCGGCGCGAAGGTCGGCGTCAACTACTTTAATAACGCCGCTAAGGCCGAGGCCACGCTGGCGGAATTGCACGCCGCTGGCGGCGCAGGCGTTTTGGCGCACGGTGACGTGTCTACCGAAGCAGGCGTGAAAAGCGTCTGCGAAAAGGTCGCCGCGGAGCTGGGGCCGATCGACATCCTGGTCGTCAACGCCACGCCCAATCAGCCGATGCTGCCGATCGAAGAATACACCTGGCAACATTACCAGACGATGATCGATTTCTTCATCAAGAGCCCGTACCTGCTCACCCGCGCCGTGCTGCCGCACATGAAGCAAAAGCAATGGGGCCGCGTCATCAACATCGGCAGCGAGGTCTTCGCCCGCGGCGTGGGCAACTTTAGCGCGTACGTCTCTGCCAAGGGAGGCCAGGCGGGTTTCACGCGCAGCATGGCGACGGAACTGGCGCCATTTGGCATCACGGTAAATCTCGTCGCGCCGGGCTGGATTCCGGTCGAGCGCCACGAGACCGACCCGAAGGAAATGAAAGACGCCTACCTAAGTTTGATCCCGATGCGGCATTGGGGCACGCCGCAAGATGTGGCCGACGCGGTGCTGTACTTCGCCAGCGAGGAAGCCGGCTTCGTCACGGGACAGACGATCAGTGTGAACGGCGGGATGACGTTGAACTGAGGAGTGAGAGGAGTAGAGGAGAATAGGAGCAAAGGAGCTGGCGAAGGGCATCGTCGTCGAATTTGAGCCCAGGGAAGGCTCTCGAAGACTTCTCCATCATCGGAGGTCATTGGTGGCCTTCCCTGGGCTTTAACCGCGCTTTAGCCAATTCAGCGCCGCATGCTCACGGACTCGCATTTTTCGGCGGACTCGTACCAGCCGGCGGCGCCGGCGGTGCTGATGGCGGCGTGGCCTGAGCAGTCGGCGGCGGCAGGCGACCATCCGACGGCGGAACCGGCAACGGCGTCGCCGTTGCCGTGGCGGTGGGGAGCGGGGCAGGCGGCGTCTCCGTCGTAGGAGTGCTCGGCGCAGCCGGTGTTGCTACCGCCGGCGCGGTGTGCGTCGCTTGCATCACAGCTGATGTCGCAGCTACTTCAGGCGTCGGCCGCGGCGGGGCCTGGAAGATCGTCTCCGACGTCACGTTCGCCAGCGTTTGACGATTCGGACCCTTTTCGTTGCCCTTTTGCTTTGTCTTGCCGCGCGCGAAGGGCGTGAGCACTTCAGCGCCGACGAAATTGGTGCCGTCGTAAATGGAACCGCGTTGGAACGGGCCGATGCCGAGAATCCACGTGTCTTTGGCGTCGCTGGTGACCATCGCCACGCCCGATTGCCAGACCCGCTTGCCGGACTCCTGCTCGTACGCGAAGACGGCAATCTTCGCGACTCCCTTTTGATCGGTGCTCTTGGCGAACGGAATTTCCGGAATCACCGGCGGCACGCCTGTCGCCGCGACCGCGACGGGCAAGTTCACGGCCGGCACGCCCACGGTGATGTCGTGGCGATCGGTGCCGATCGCCCCGGACCGGGCTTCGACGATGTATTGCGCTTTCGTTCGATCGGTTTGTAACACGCAGCCGTGATGGAGCAAGTGCTGGCGCAAGGTGCTGATGAGGTACTTCTCGTCGACCGCCCCGGCCAGATACTGCGGGTCGAAATAAATGTTCTTGCCGGCGATCGGTCCGAAGTCCAACTGCGCGACCGCCTGGTCGACGGCGTTGGAAATCAGCAATTGCTCGCTCGCGGTGCGGACAGTGTCGGAACGCCGCGTCACGCCGCAGCCGGCAACGAAGCAAATCATAGCCGGCATGAGGAGCGCGCGAACAAGCAACAAGCCTGGCGTAGCTTCGCCGGCTAAGAATTCGCGTTTTACGCTGCTAGTTCGAGGCATGATGGGCGTGCGGTGAAATGCCAGAATTGCACTCTCCTTGCTGGCGGCGGGGGCGGGATTGTAGCGAACAGGATCGAACCGCCAAACACAGATTACAGGTCGTTGATCCATCGTGGATTTCCCAGGCTTCCCAGACCGCCTAAGGATGAAGCGCCTGGTTCGCAAACGACCATCTTTGTATACGTTGCGATGGCTTTTTCCTTGACAGTCGCGCAGCCCCCGGGTAGAACCAGGGATGGACGAGGTTTCCGATTGCGCGGAAGTTACAGGCGGGGAATATCTGATGTCGAAGCGTTTGCTGAGCTTAACCGCCGCGCTGGGACTGCTGCTGGGCGCCCAACTTTCGTCCGCCGCCCCGTTGATGATCGATGATTTCGAAAATCCGACGCCAGCCGGGGTGTTGCTGATCGGCGTCAACCAACCCAA
>JALHLM010000377.1 GCA_022844585.1 Pirellulales bacterium
CTCCCGCCCGCTGTGCCCGTACAATTACGGATTCCACCTTGGACCCGCCCTACCGGAACTGGCGCGATATAAAGCATGGCTGCCTCGGATATTACGATCAAAGGGGCCCGCGAGCATAACCTCCGTAACGTCGACGTCGTCCTGCCGCGCAACCAACTCATTTGCCTGACAGGAGTTAGCGGCTCCGGCAAGAGTTCTCTGGCGTTCGATACCCTCTATGCCGAAGGGCAGCGGCGCTACATTGAGAGCCTCTCCAGTTTCGCCCGGCAGTTTTTGGGGCAGATGCCCAAGCCGGACGTCGATCAGATCACCGGGCTGAGTCCCGCGATTTCGATCTCGCAGAAATCGAGCGGCCAGAATCCGCGGTCGACCGTCGGGACGATCACCGAGATTTACGATTACCTCCGCGTGCTCTATGCCCGGGTCGGGCAGGGGCACTGTCCCAATTGCGGCCAGCCGATCACAGCGCAAACGCGCGAGCAAATCCTTGGCCGCATCCAGACATTGCCGGCCGGAGCGAAGTTTCTGATCCTGGCGCCGCTGATCCGGCGGCAAAAGGGTGAGTACCGCGATCTGTTCGTGGACTTGCTTAAGCAGGGTTACGTCCGCGCGCGGGTCGATGGCCGCGTGGTGTCGCTGAGCGAGGATTTGAAGCTCGATCGGCAGATGCGGCACAACATCGAGGTGGTGATTGACCGCCTCACGGCGAGCGCGACCAATCGGACCCGGATTGCCGAAGCAGTCGATTTGGCGATCAAGCTGGGGCAAGGCAATTTGATCGTCGCGCTGGAGGAGGATGCGCCCGCCGCGAAATCGGTGCGCCCCGCCGCGCCGGTTGACGAGGAGCAAACACCAGTGACTGGCGACGCCCCCGCGTCGAACAGCCGCGATATTCAACTCTCGGCGCACTACGCCTGCATTCCTTGCGGGCTGAGTTTCGAGCCGCCGTCGCCACAGTTGTTTAGTTTCAATAGCCCGCAGGGGATGTGCCGCGAGTGCGACGGACTGGGGGAGGTGTATACCTTCGATCCGGAAAAGCTCGTTCATGCGCCGGCCAAGTCGTTCATGCAGGGCTGCTTTGAATTGATTGGCACCTGGAAGGACCTTGGTCGCTGGAAGAAGCACATTTTCCAAGGGGTCGCCGAGACGGTCGAACGGGTCCGCGAGTTGGAAGCCGGTACGTTGCTGGAAACCTCGTGGGAAGAACTGCCCGCGGAGTTGCAAAACCTGTTGCTTTGGGGCACGGGCGATCTGCACATCACGTTTACCTGGAAGCATGGCGCCGGCGTTCACAAGTACGGCGGCAAGTTCGAGGGAATCATCCCGGAACTGCTGTCGAAATACCGCGCGTCGCAGTCGGGCATGCAGCGCCGGCAGTTGGAAAAGTACATGCGCGTGCTTGATTGCACTGTATGCAATGGGGCGCGACTCAACGAACAATCGCGCGCGGTGCGGCTCACGACGCGCAACGAGCAATTCGCGGATCACCCGTGGCGATCGTTGCCCGAGGTCTGCCATCTCGCGGTGTCCGACGCGCAGGCGTTCTTTTCCGAGTTGGTTCTCGACGCGACGCAGCAGTTGATTGCCACGGAGGTGTTGAAGGAAATCCGCGGTCGCTTGGGCTTTCTGGAGAACGTTGGGCTTGAATACCTCACGCTCGACCGCAAGGCGCCAACGCTGTCTGGCGGCGAGTCGCAGCGCATTCGACTCGCCGGGCAAGTGGGCTGCGGCCTGGTCGGCGTGACGTATATCCTCGATGAGCCGTCGATCGGTCTGCATCCGCGCGACAATGATCGGCTGCTGGCGACGCTTGAACAGCTCCGCGACTTGGGCAATACCGTCGTCGTCGTCGAGCATGACGAAGACACGATGCGTGCGGCCGATCACATTATCGATTTCGGGCCGGGGCCTGGCGTGCGCGGCGGCGAGGTGGTGGCCTCGGGCAACTACGACGATATATTGAAGGCCAAGCGGAGCCTCACTGGGAACTATCTGTCCGGTGTGCGCTCGATTGCCATTCCTGAGCGCCGCCGTACGGCGGGCGAGAAGCAGCTCGCGGTGCTGGGCGCGCGGCACAACAATCTGAAGAACGTCGATTTCGAGATTCCGCTCGGCGTGTTCGTGTGCATCACCGGCGTGTCCGGGTCGGGCAAGAGTTCGTTGGTGAACGACATCCTCGTCGAGGCGTTGCGCCGCGACTTGAACGGTGGCGACGGCGAGCCAGGCTTGCACGACAAGATCACGGGGCTCGAATACCTCGACAAGCTGATCGCGATTGATCAATCGCCGATCGGCCGTACGCCGCGCTCGAATCCTTCGACTTATGTGAAGGTGTTCGACGAGATTCGCGATCTCTACACGCAACTGCCGGATGCCAAGGCGCGCGGCTATAAGCCGGGGCGGTTCAGTTTCAATGTTGCCGGCGGACGCTGCGAGGCTTGCGAAGGGAACGGCTCGAACCGTTTGGAGATGGATTTTCTCGCCGACGTCTGGGTCACTTGTCCGGTCTGCCAGGGACATCGGTTCAATCGCGAGACGCTGCAGATCAAGTTCAAAGGCAAATCGATCTCCGATGTGCTGGAGATGGACATCCAGCAGGCGCTGGAGCACTTTGCCAACGTGCCGCACATTCAACATAAGTTGCAGACGTTGCATGACGTCGGCTTGGATTATTTGAAGCTCGGTCAACCGTCGCCCACGCTCTCGGGCGGCGAGGCGCAGCGCGTCAAGCTCGCGCGCGAGTTGGTGAAGAAGAGCACTGGGCGGACGTTGTATCTGCTCGACGAGCCGACGACCGGGTTGCACTTTGCCGACATCGATATGTTGCTCAAGGTGTTGCACGATTTTGTCGAGCAAGGCAACACCGTGCTCGTGGTCGAGCACAACTTGGATGTCATCAAGACGGCCGATTGGATCATTGACCTGGGGCCCGAAGGGGGCGGCGGCGGCGGACGGATCATTGCCGCCGGTACGCCGGAAGAAGTCGCCAAGGTGGCCGAATCGCACACCGGCGCGGCGCTTCGAAAACTGTTCAAACAAGTCGGGCAGCCGCATACCAATGGGAAGTCCGGCAAAAAGCGTCCGCGGCAACCGCTGGCGAAGTGCATTCGCGTGAAGGGCGCGCGGCAGCACAATCTGAAGGGGATCGACGTCGAGATCCCGCGCGATCAGATGACGGTTTGCTGCGGGCGCTCGGGGTCCGGCAAGAGTTCGTTGGCGATGGATACCATCTATGCTGAAGGACAGCGCCGGTATGTCGAAAGTTTGAGCGCCTACGCGCGGCAATTCGTCGGCCAGATGCAGAAGCCGCAGTTGGAGCATATTGAAGGGCTCTCGCCGGCGATCGCCATCGAGCAGAAGCATCTCGGGCACACGCCGCGGTCGACGGTCGGCACTGTCACGGAAGTGTACGACTATCTGCGGATTCTGCTGGCGCGATTGGGCACGCCGTATTGCCCGGATTGCGAATTGCCGATCGGCACGCAGACGGCTGACGAGATTATCGACAAGATCATGACTCGGCCGGCGGGCACACGGTTGTACCTGATGGCGCCGATCGAGATTGAAGTCGGCGAGAAGTATGAAACGCTGTGGGAAGAGATGCGGGCCGCCGGGTACGTGCGCGTGCGGATCGACGGCGAAACGCATTCCATCGACCAGCCGCCGAAGATTGACCGCCGCCGCAAGCACGACGTGGCGATAGTCATCGACCGCATCGTCGTGCAGCCGGAATCGCGCTCGCGGATCGCCGACAGCGTCGAACATGCGTTGACGCTCGGTAAGGGCGTGCTGCAGCTCGCGCATCCGGCGCCGGAGATGCCTGAACCGAAATGGTTGGTTGAGACGCATAGCCAGCACTTTGCCTGCGAGAAGTGCGGGCGTAGCTTCGATCCCCTCTCGCCGCATCACTTTTCGTTCAACAGCGCGCTGGGCTGGTGTCCGAGTTGCGAAGGGCTCGGCACGCAGTTGGGGGCGAACCCGGCGGTGCTGTTGCGCGATCCCAAGTTGACGCTGGCCGAAGGGGCGATCGCGCTGTGGCCGGAGGCGGATGAACCGTTGTTCCGAGCGATGCTCGGGGCGCTGTCCGCCCATACGGGCGTGCCGACCGACGTGCCGTACGAGTTGATGGCGGCGCGGCATCGGCGCGTGATCATGCATGGGACAGGCGAGGATTGGATTTCGGTGTTTTCCGGCGGCGCGAAGAAGAAAACCGGCGCGCCGATCTTGAAGTTTCAGTACAAGGGTTTGTATCCGGCGCTCGATGAAGCGTCGCGGATGTCGCCGTCGTTTCGTTCGCGCTTGGAGCATCTCACGGATGAAGTCGAATGCTCGGTCTGCTCCGGCAGCCGACTGCGCGACGATGCGGCGGCCGTGCGGTTCCGCGATCGCACGATGGACGAGCTGTGCCGGCTGCCGCTAGCCGATTTGCTCAAACATTTTCAATCGTTGAAGCTCACCGCGGCGGAGAAGAAGGTCGCTGGCGAGTTGGCGCGCGAGGTGGTTAATCGCGTTAAGTTCCTGGTCGACGTCGGCCTTGAGTATCTCACGCTCGCGCGTCCTGCGCCGACGTTGTCGGGCGGCGAGGCGCAACGCATTCGACTTGGCAGCCAGGTCGGCAGCGGGCTGACCGGCGTGCTGTATGTGCTGGATGAACCGACGATTGGCTTGCATCCGCGGGACAACAGCCGCTTGATCGAGGCTTTGATCCGATTGCGCGATCTCGGCAACACGTTGTTGCTGGTCGAACATGACCGCGAAGTCATCGAGCGCGCCGATGGTTTGCTCGATTTCGGGCCTGGATCTGGCGAGCATGGCGGCGAGATTGTTGCGCAGGGGACGGCGAAAGAGATTGCCAAGCAGCGCACTTCGGTCACGGGCCCGTATCTGTCCGGCGCGAAGGCGATCATTGTCCCGACGAACCGCCGTGTTACCGGCGCGACGAGCAACGGAGCGCCTGCCAAGGCTGTAAAAGGCAAAGCCGGATCCAAGGCCAAACTTGTCACGCCCGCGCCGCTACACGCCGGGCTATGGTTGGAGATTCTTGGCGCGCGGCACAACAACTTGAAGAACATCAACGTGCGGATTCCGCTCGGGGCGTTCACCGTTGTTACCGGGCCCAGCGGCAGCGGGAAGAGCTCGCTCGTCGAGGACGTGCTTTACAATGCGCTGGCGCGGACGTTACATCGTGCGAACACGGTGCCGGGCGCGCACGAAGGCATTCGCGGGCTGGCGGCCGTCAACAAAGTCATCCGCGTCGATCAACAGCCGCTGGGCAACACGCCGACGTCGAACCCCGCTACGTATACGGGCGTGTTCGAGTTGATTCGCAACTTGTTTTCGCAATTGCCCGAGGCGCGGCTGCGCGGGTACTCGCCGCGGCGGTTCAGCTTCAATGTGCCCGGCGGTCGTTGCGAAAAATGCGAAGGGAACGGGCAGCTCAAGATTGAGATGCACTTCCTGCCGGACATCTGGGTCGAGTGCGACGAATGCCGCGGGAAGCGCTACAACCCCGAGACGCTGGCCGTGCGGTTCCGCGATCACACAATCGCCGATGTGCTCGACATGCCGTGCGGCGCGGCTGTCAAGTTGTTCGAGAACATTCCGAAGGTGCGCCGCACGTTGCAAACGCTTTGCGACGTAGGTCTCGACTATGTGCGGCTGGGCCAGGCCGCGCCGACGTTGTCGGGCGGCGAAGCGCAGCGTGTCAAGCTCGCGGCGGAGTTGTCGCGGCCGGACACGGGGCAGACGTTGTATCTGCTGGACGAACCGACGACCGGATTGCACTTCGACGACCTGGCCAAGTTGCTCGACGTGTTGAATCGGCTTGTCGATCTCGGCAATACGGTCGTGGTGATCGAGCACAATCTCGACGTGATCAAGACGGCCGACTGGGTTGTCGATCTTGGTCCCGAAGCAGGCGAAGGGGGCGGCCAAATTGTCGTCGCCGGGACGCCCGAGGATGTGGTCGCGCACTCGGAAGCGGCGCTCAAGGATCGCACGGGCAAAACTCCGCGATCCTACACGGGCGAAGTGTTATCGGAGAGTATCAAGTCCGGGCCGCACGGTCCGCGCGCGACCTATGACTTTGCCGGCGCGAAGGTCGAGCAGGAGACCGACCTGGATATCAATCAACTTGGCGCCGAAGTGCAGATGCCGTGGCAGGTCAACGGGCGCCGCTGGCATACGTTGGAACGCATCGCGCGGAACGGCAATCCCGCCCGCTGGGATG
>JALHLM010000378.1 GCA_022844585.1 Pirellulales bacterium
GGTCAACATTGTCGACCTCAACAACGTGCGCAATCACTTCGGCGAGGTTGGTCCGAACGTGCTCGGCGATGCCAACGGCGACGGAAAGGTCGGCGTCGGGGACTTGAACGCGGTGCGCAATAACTTTGGCGCTAGCAACGGCGCCGCTCCAGCACCAACGGTCGCTAGTCCCAAGGCGACACGATTTGCCGTCGGAGATCAAACCGACGCCGCGCATCGCAGCACGCTCACCACCGATGCCGCGACGTTACGGCGTCGGCAGATCGAGGCGGACGTCTTGTTCACGCAACTAGGACAAGTCGAACGTCCCGGTGAATTCCTTCACCGCGCGCGACGAAATGCGGTTCGGGGATAGCGTCGACGGCACTGCCCGGAAATCGGTTAAGTAATCCGCAGCACCACCTTAATCGCTTCGCCGCTTTGCATCATCTTGAATGCGCGGTCGAAGTCGGCGAACGCGATTTGGTGAGTGATGATCGGTTCCAGTTGCAGGCGGCCGGAGAGGACGAAGCTTTCGACCTGGTACCAGGTTTCGTACATCCGGCGGCCGTTGATGCCGAGGACCGTGGCGCCTTTGAAAATGATGTCGTTCGGCAGGTCCAACTCGACCGGCTTCGACGGCAGGCCGAGTAGCGCTGCGGTGCCGCCGTTGCGGAGCGCGGAGAATCCTTGCCGGATCGCGCGGGGATGGCCGGACATTTCCAGCAGGACTTGCGGGCCTTGGTCGTGCGTCACGCGACGGGCTTCGACCGGCCATCGCTCGTCGGCGGCGTTCCAGGCGTGATCCGCGCCGAGGCGTTTGGCCAATTCCAGCCGCGCGGGATTGGCGTCGGTGACTAAAATCGTTCCAGCCCCGGCCGCGCGGGCGATCGTGACGGCCATTAGGCCGATGATGCCGACGCCGGTCACCAGCACGCTGCGACCGCTCACGCCGGCGGCCATCACCGTGTGCATCGCGTTGCCGAGCGGATCGAACACGGCGGCCACGTGATCGGGAATGTCCGGATGCACCGGCCAGACGTTTTCCTCGGGGATGGCCACGTACTCGGCGAAACAGCCGTCGCGATCGATGCCGATAATGTCGACCCGTTCGCAGATATGGCCGTTGCCGGTCCGGCACGGCTCGCAAACGCCGCAGCCAATGTGCCCTTCGCCGCTGATCCGCGCGCCGACCTGCGTCCGCTCGACGGCCGCGCCGACGGCCACCACGCGGCCGACGAATTCATGCCCCACGGTGGTGCCTAGGGGTACGCGCGAGGCGCTCCAGGCGTCCCACTCGTAGATATGGCGATCGGTCCCGCAGACTCCGGCATGGGTCACGGCGACCAGGACGTCTCGGGGCCCGATGGCAGGCGTGGGCGTTTCGGTAGCCCAGGTAAGTCCTGGCCCCGCCGAAGTTTTCTTGACGGCTTTCATCGACTTCGCGATCATTCGCGTCCCTTGCAACGTAAAGTGCCGTATGCCGAACTGTCGAAGCAGGAACTTCGAGCGAATCAAAGAGCTACTTCACCTACTCCGCCTCCTACACCTACTTCACCTACCGCATTGTACGGAGCTCCCTTTGTCGACCGCGCCGCTCGAACAACGAAAATCCCGGGCGCGACTGGCGTTCGTCCTGCTGGCTCTGTATCTGCCGTTGCAGATGCTAGCCATGCATTGGCCGCTGCCGAAAATGCCGCTGGGGGCTTGGCGGATTTGGGACAAAGCGCCGCATTTCATGGTCTACGCGGTGTTCGCAAGTCTACTGGTCTGGTACGTAGTTGCCCAGCGGCGGGTGAGCGGAAAGAGCAACGCGGATGGCTTGGCCCGCCGCTTTTTGATGGCTTTCGTGTGCCTGGCGTCGTACGCCTGGCTCGACGAACTGACGCAACCGTTTACCGGCCGCTCTTGCGACGTCTACGACTGGTTGGCGGATATCCTCGGGGCAGGAGTGGTCTTTGTCGGCGCCTATACATTGCGGCGCTGCCGCGGCGTCAACGCAGTTCCAACGCTTTCCCTTTTGAACCGCGGAAACGCAGAGGCGCGGAGGGGAGAGGTAGGGATGACAAATAGTGAATTCCAAATGACGAAGGAATGTCGAGTGCTTGAGTAACGAATGAGCCAGCGATTGTCATGTTTTCCGTTTTCTCATTCCTCCGCGTCTCTGCGTCTCCGCGGTTCAAAACGGAATCGCCCCCCAGCCGCCGCCGCCGGGCGTTTGGATCGTGAGTACGTCGCCTGATTCGACAGACAACTGTGCCGCGCCGGGCAATTCGATCGTTTCGCCGTTGGCGCGTTGTAGCGAGTTGATCCCCAGTGCGCCGGGTTGTCCGCCGTTTGCGCCATACGGCGCATAAGGTCCGCGACGCTGTGTGAGCAGTGAAACGACGAGCGGTCGCAGAAATTCCATTCGCCGCACCACGCCATGTCCGCCGCGAAGTTCACCGGCACCGCCAGAGCCGGTGCGGATGCGGAATTCTTGGAGCACGACGGGGTAGCGACGCTCCAGTACTTCCGGATCGGTGAGGCGGGTGTTCGTCATGTGAGTATGAACCGCATCAGCGCCGGGCATTCGCGAGGTTGCGCCCGCGCCGCCGCAGATGGTTTCGTAGTAACCAAACGAACCGTCGCCGAACAAGAGATTGTTCATCGTCCCTTGGCTGGCGGCGGCCAGGCCGAATGCGCCGAGCAGCACGTCGACCACGCGTTGCGAGGTCTCGACGTTGCCGCCGACGATGGCGGCGCAGTCCTCCGCCGCGTCGCGCTCCGGCGGATTCAGCAAACATTCCGGCAATTTGATGCGCACCGGCTTCATCACGCCGGCGTTGAGGGGAATGTCCTCGTCGATCAACACGCGCAAGCAGTACATGACGGCGGCGTGGACGATGGCGCGATTTGCGTTCAGATTTCCCTGTGAGACCGGTCCTGTGCCTTCGAAATCAATTTCCAGCCCGGCGTCGTCGACCGTGATCGTGGCGACGATCGGCGTGCCGTCGTCCAAGTGATCGATAAACCGCCGCTGGCCGCGCGGCAGTTTTGCGAGCGCGGCACGCAGCTTCTGCTCGGCGGCGGTTTGGATGCGTTCCATATACTGTCGCACGACCGGCAATGTATAGCGGGCCGCCAACGCTTCCAGCGAGCGGAGGCCGTATTGATTCGCGGCGACTTGCGCGCGGACATCGGCGAGATTCTCGGCAACGTTCCGACTCGGATATGGCGCCTCGCGGAGGATGCGTTCCAATTCCGAGAAGCGTGATGCGCCGGCCTCGATCAGCTTGAGGTTGCGGATCAACACGCCCTCTTCCGCGAGGTTCTTCGAGAACGGCGGCATGGATCCTGGCGTGATCCCGCCGATTTCCGCATGGTGCGCGCGGCTGGCGGTGAAGAACAAGAGTTCGCCTTTCGCCAGGTCATGGACGGGCGTGACGACAGTCACATCCGGCAAGTGCGAGCCGCCGCGATACGGATCGTTCGTAACGAAGACGTCGCCCGGAGCGATGCTGGGATTGTCGGCGATTACGCGCCGCACCGTTTCCCCCATCGCGCCCAAGTGTACGGGAATATGCGGCGCATTGACGACGAGGTCGCCCGTCGCAGTGAACAGCGCGCAGCTGAAATCCAATCGTTCTTTGACGTTCACGCTCGTCGCGGTATTGCGAAGTGTAACGCCCATCTGCTCCGCGATGCCGGCGAACTGTTGGTTAAAGACTTCCAGCATCACGGCGTCGTTGGCCGGCGCGTTTTGGTGTGCATTTTGTCCAGCGACGTCGGTAAGCAGCAACTCGCCGCCGGTGAGAAGTTGCGCCTGCCAACCAGGTTCGATCACCGTGGTGGCAAATGGTTCAGCGATGATCGCCGGTCCCTCGACTACCGCGCCGGCCGGCAACGCTTCACGATCAAAATGCGCCGTCGCTTGCCAGCCGTTGAAATAGGCGTCGACATGTCGCCGCGGCGAGACCTCCACGCGCGGCGCCGTCCGCGACAACGTTGGCGCTTCGTCTGGCTTCGTGCGCGCCGCGCAGTGTATGGCCACCAATTCCAGGTCTCGTCCCTCATGGACGAATCCGTAAGCTTGGCGATGCGCACGCTCGAACGCGGATCGCCAGGCGGTGACGTCCGTCTCGGCTGAAATCGTTGCACCATCAACGATGAGAGTCGCGTCGTAACCACGATAGCGCAACTCTAGCGACCATGATTTCTGACACTGCGTTGAGCTAACGCACTCCTCTCGTGTAAGTTGATCGACGAGCCGCGCCATGACGGGTTCCATCATCGCGTGGATGTCTGTCGGAAACGTCGCGTCGACGATGCGATAGACGCCGAGCGATTCATGACGCTCTTGCTGTGCGTGGCCGATGCCAAAGGCGCTGAGCAAGCCCGCGTCGGGATGGCTCAGAACCTGGCGAATGCCCAACTCGCGGGCCACGGCGCAGGCATGTTGCCCCGCGGCCGCGCCGAAGGCTACCAATACATATTCACGCGGATCGTAACCGCGGGCGACGGAGATGGTCCGAATTGCACGGGCCATGTGCTGATTGGCCACGGTTAGGCAGCCCGCCGAGACAGTCTCGCGCGGTTGCGACATCTTCGTGCAAAGGTCGTCCAAACGGCGTTCCACGGCGGCGCGGTCGAGCGGAAACGGAAAGCGGTCCTCGGGAATGCGCCCCAGGAACAAATTCACGTCGGTCACCGTGAGCGGGCCGCCGCGACCATAGCAGGCAGGGCCTGGGTCGGCGCCGGCGCTCGCGGGGCCGACGACCAGACGCGTCCCTTCGAAGTCGCAGATCGACCCGCCCCCCGCGGCAACCGTGTGGATCGCCAGCATCGGCGCGACGACGCGCACGCCAGCCTTCTCGGTTTCGTACTCATGCTCGAAGCGGCCGTCGAATCGCGCGACGTCGGTGCTCGTACCGCCCATGTCAAAGCCGATCGCGCGTTCGAAACCGACGGTCTGCGCGGCCCGCGCAAAGCCAACGACGCCGCCAGCCGGGCCGGACAAAATGCTGTCCTTACCGCGGAACTGTTGGGGGGTGACCAACCCGCCCGCCGAGGTCATCAGGCGCAACGAGCTACCCGGAAGCGCTGTCGCGAGTGTCTCGACATAGCGGCGCAAGACGGGATTCAAATAGGCATCGACGACCGTCGTGTCGCCGCGGGCGACGATTTTCACGAGGGGCGCCACTTCATGCGAGACGCTGATCTCGCGGAAGCCGACCTCGCGCGCCACTTGTGCCACGAGGCGCTCGTGGGCGGGATAGCGATCGGCATGCAACAGGCAAATCGCGATGGACTCAACGCCTTGCGATTGCAATTCGAGCAACTGCCGGCGAACTTCGTTCACGTTCGGCGCTCGCCGCACCGTGCCGTCGGCCAAGATGCGTTCATCGATCTCGACAACCGCACCGAACAGCGGCGACGGCTTTTCGATATCAAGCTGGAACAACTTCGGCCGCTGTTGATAGCCGATCCGCAGCACATCGCCAAATCCGCGCGTGGTCACGAACGCGGTCCGCGCGCCGCGCCGCGTAAGCAGGGCGTTCGTGCCGCGCGTCGTGCCGAGCCGCATCGATACCGGCGGAATCGATTGATCTTGCCGCAGTCCGAGCAGAAAACGCACTGCCAGGATGGGCGATTCCTCGCCAGAAGTGAGTTCATAGCGCATGCCCGGCGTCGGCACGACGGCAAGCGCGGCGTCGAAATGTAGTCGGCCTGACGCAGCGTCGAAATCGCCAACGGTGCATTCTGCTAGCGTTGCGCCGTCATCGGCAAGTAACCGCAATCGAAAGCCTCGCCAGAATTGTTCGGGATCGCGCTTGCGCGCGATGTCCACGATCGCGGTTGCTTCGGAGCCTTCGGCGACCGTGCCCTTGGTGATGCCGGAGCTGAGAAGTTTTAATCGGCGCGTTGTGCCGTCGCAGTGGCGCGCAAAACAATCGGTAAAGGTCCCGCCGACGTCGATCCAGAATTCCCAGTCATGTACGTCGGACATGGTCGCTTTTCTTCCGCGATCGTTTGGAATTCCTACACTAGCCCGTAGCGCCAGCGAGGGGGAGAGGACATCTGTGATGTCCTACACGAATACGCCGAGCCGTGCTAATAATTGCAAATCGAGCTCGATTCTGATGACGCAAGAAAGTCGGCTCGGCGTTATAGTCAACTCATCATCATCGTCCTCTCCCCCTCGCTGGCGCTACGGGCTAGTATCGCTCCAGGGCAGACTTTCCAGGATTCGTT
>JALHLM010000379.1 GCA_022844585.1 Pirellulales bacterium
GAAAAGGACGTCGGTGCGGACGATGTCCTTTGGCCTGAAGTGATTGAAATGCCGGTCAAGGTATTACCTCAAAACTCCACGCAGTGCTTGCGACCGACTTTGAAGTACCACGGACCGCATTTCAAGCCGGCAATTGTCGTCCGAACGAATCCAGAATCGCTCGAGGCCTTTCAAACGAAGCAGTCGCCTATGCCGGTCGGCACGGTGGTCATCAAGGAAAAGCATGAGGAGGAAGACGCTTCGGACGCCGCCAATGAGTTCGGCGCGATGATCAAGCGCGAGCCCGGTTACGATCCGGAGCATGGCGATTGGGAATATGTCTACGGAAGAATCTCGCCTGGCGTCACTTTAGAACGCGGCAAGCTCGCGAATTGCATCGCGTGTCACGAGGCGTATGCGAAAGATCGCGACTATCTGTTCCGATCGTATTTGCAGGACAAAGGCGATTTGGCTCAGGCGCGCTCCGGGCGCTGACGCTTCCGGCTCCAAGGTTGGTTGGCACTATGGGGTGAGCGCTGCCATGAGCTTGGTGACGAGATCGTCCGCGTTGCAGTCGCGGATCAAGAATTTCTTTTCGCAGCTCGTTTCGCCGGCGACAATTTCGATTTGGCTGCGTTTGAGTTCCAGCGTGCGCGCCAGCATTTCGATAATCGCCTTGTTGGCTTTGCCTTTTTCCGGGGCTGCGGTGACGGAGACTTTGAGTTGACCGTCGTGGACGCCGCGGAAGGCGTTTTCGCGCGCGCCGGGGCTGGCTTTGACCGGCAGGATGACGCCGTCGGCACGCTGTTCCAGCCGGACGTTCATGCGAGACCTTCAAAGAGCGCTGAGCCGACGCGGACCATCGTGGCGCCTTCCTCGATGGCGATTTCGTAATCGCCGCTCATCCCCATCGAGAGTTCTGCGAGTGAAGCGCCGTCCGGACAATTGGGCTGCAACATGTCGCGGAGCTGACGCAGCGCGGCGAAGTCGCGCCGAGCCGCGTCGTCGCCGCCTTCGAGCGACGCCATCGTCATCAAGCCGCGAAGTTCGATGCCAGGCAAAGCGGCGACCGTTTCCAACGCGGCGCGAACGTCCGCCGGCGGGAAGCCATGTTTCGTGGCGTCGCTGGCGATTTTCACTTCCAGGAGCGCCGGGATGCGTCGGCCCATGGCGACGGCCTCCGCACTGACGGCCTGGGCGAGAGCGATGCTATCCAGCGACTGCAGTAGCGCGAGACAAGGTAGCGTCCGGCGGACTTTGTTGCGCTGCAAATGGCCGATCAGATGCCAACGCGCGTCAGGCATGGCTTCCGCTTTGCTCCACAGCGACTGCGGCCGGCTTTCGCCGAGATCATGGCAACCGAGGTCAAAAAGCTGGCGCGTGATGGCGTCAGAGACGTATTTCGTGACGCCGATCAGCGTGATCTCGTCGGCACGACGTCCGGAGCGCTGCGCCGCGGCGGCGATGCGTTCTCGGACGTTTTCCAGATTCAGTTTCAGGCGCGCGGAGGAATCCATCTCTCCATCATACTTGCCGCGAGGCCGGGCGAATGGCTGCTACTCGATTTCCACGAGCGTATCGACAAGGCCGTCGCGGTTGAATTGGGCGACCAGGTAGTCGGAGATCAGGTTATGGCCGAGCAACGTGCGGTTGCCCTTGTCGCCGAGCGAGCGGTAGCCGACGGCGACGTCGCGCGACAGGATGACCCGGTCTTCCGCCACGGTGAGTTGCCGCCAAGTGTACGGGGCGCTTTGGCGACGCGGATCGAGGTCGATCCAGAGCGGCGCGAACATCCCGGTTCCCGACGCATGCTGTCGGAGCGTGAGGCCGCCGGGGGTCTGCGAAAGTTCATCGCCCCGCGCCGCGATCCGCCATTCCGGCAACGCGAGCGGAAACACCTGATAGGCTCCGCCGCGGGTGTGGAGCATGCCTTCCGTTGTTTCGCTGGCCGGCTCAAACGCAGCATGTGGCAAGAGCGGGTACGTCGTGCTGTAATCCCAGAGGGCGCCGGACGCGCCCTGGATGGCGTCGGCAATCAGGAGAAAGCGGTCGTCGCGCGCGAGGAGCACTTGCCGTTGCAGCGAAACGCCCGGGGCGAGTTGTTTTTCGAGCTCCAGGTAGACCGCTTCGTCGTCGCTGACCCAGCAGACTTCTTCCCACGGTTTGTCGAGCGACAACGGTTCGCCGTCGCGACGGATTTCGGTGTGCCAATCGCCCGAGGCGATCACCTCGGCGCCGAGCGAGAATTCCATCGTCGGCGTGGGCTCGTTCCACAAAATGGCGAGGCTCGCCGCGTTGCGCGACCAATCGCCGCGCAACAGCGAGGCCTGCGACCATTCGGAATGCACGGCCGGGTCGGGGAGCTTGCCGCGCGCTTTCGGTTTGGCGGCGCCATTCAATTTGGCTCGATAGTGCGGCAGCCAGAGTCCGGTGAGACGCGCATTCTTACGCGAGCCGAACAAGGCGTTGAGCCACTCCATGAACTGCGGCTCCACGCGGAGCGAGCCATTGGCGTCGAGCACCGCGGAACCGTCGCGTCGCGACCAATGCAAGAGTTGCGTGTAAACGTGATGCAATCGCTTCGCAACGTGCGGCGCCCAGAATGAGCGGTCGACGCCCTGGCCTAGACTGTACGTGCGCGTCCAACAGGCGAGCACGCGACGCAATGACGATAGCTCGCCAGCGGCGCAGAGGCCTTGGCTATCGAGCGCGAGCCGGCAACCTTCGTCAAGCGTCTGCCGGGATTGTTCGGCAAGCTGCCCACTGACGGCCAATTCAGGAAACTGGAACGCGAGGGCCAGCGGCAACTCGGCGCTCAGGAGTTGCGTAATCAAATGGTCTTCACCTGCTGGCGGAACCGGCGCCATCGCCAGTTCGACCAGGAATTCCCAGGCGTCCCACCACAGGCCAGGCGACGCGGTGCCAGCCAATCGCGGCAAGACCATGGTCCAGGCGATCGCTTCGAGCCCGAGCGCCACGTTGCGGGGTGCGCCGCGTGCGGCGTCGAGCCAGGTTTTCAGTTCGCCTTCGACATGCCCGGCGAGGCGGCCTTTCTTGCGCGCGAAGTCGTGCAAGCGAACCAGCAGCGCCGCGGTTTCGGGACTGAGATCGTGCGGCGCACTGCCCCAGAGCAACGGCGACGTGCGATGTTTCCAGAGTTTGCTCAACTTGCCGGGCCGGGTGCGATCGTGCAGATGCTCGGCCCAGGCGCGCCAGCCTTTGCCGGAGACGCGGACGTCTTCGGCGTCGCAGACGCGGCGCGGAGCACAGAGCGCCCAGGCGCGGTGTTGAGGATGCGCCGCGCCGTTACTAATCGGGGCAGCCTTGCCGGAGCGAAGCGATACAGCCATGGATCGAGTATTCAAGGAGGGTGCCGCACTTTACCTGATGGGTGGGCGGGCGATATCCTAACACGTGCCGGGCGGCATTTCGCCCCCCTGGCCGCGCCACCGCGAATCTCGAAGGAACTGCCAAAATGTTGCGCCGCCGAAATGTGGAAAAGTTGTCGGCAGTTCCGCTGTGCCGGATGGTACTGGTTTTTCTCTTATTGTTCGGCACGGCGATTTCGTCGCGTGCGCAAGAAGCTAAGGAGGAAAGGCCGGATGTGAAGAGCCTGATTCTGCCGCCCGGCGAAACCGAGGGCTTGAAGCTGCTGGAGCCAGAAAGCCAGGTCTGGCTCGACCAGGAAAGAAGGCGACTGGTGCTGGCCGGCCGCATCTGCTTGCGCGAAGGGCAGCTGGAAATGTTCGCCTGTCTGGCGGGCACGAAAGAGCATGAGTCGGTGGTGGCCGTGGAGTCGAAGGCATACGTAGTCCACGCAGCGCTCTTGGCCTGCGGCGCAGAGGCCGGTAAGCCGGTGCAATTTCAACCGACATTCCGGCCGGCTTCAGGAACGGAAGTGGCCATCGACGTCTATTGGCGCGACAAACAAGGGGAACTGCAAACGGCCAAGGCGCAGGATTGGATTCGCGACATTCGCACGCAGAAAGAAATGACCCAGAAATGGGTGTTCGCCGGGAGCGGTTTTTGGACCGACGACAAGACAGGGCAGAAGTTCTACCTGGCCGAAGACGGCGATTTCATTTGTGTTTCCAACTTCGCCAGCGCCATGCTCGATTTGCCCACGGAGAGCTCGCAGTCGGCCGGCTCGCTGTTGTTCGAGGCGTTCAAGGATCGCATTCCGGAGCAAGGGACGCCGGTGACCTTGGTGCTGACGCCAAAGGTGGAGAAGAAGCAAGACGCGGCGAAGAAGCCGAGTGCGAAGCCCGCGAAGAAACCAACGTCGTAACCAATTCTTAGAGCCGGAAGCGTGAGCGCCCGGAGCGCGCCGGAGACGACGACTTTTCCGGCGCGCTCCAGGCGCTGACGCTTCTGGCTCTACTTGGATTTGTTAGCGCCGCTGCGATTCGAGATAACGGTATTGCGGATCGCTGGGATCGTTCACCACGGTCCAGAGTTTGCCGTTGCGGAGATAGAGCTTCCGCTGTTCCTCGAAGTTCAGCGGCCGCGCGCCGACGCGGCCAAAGACGGCGATTTGCTGGCCGGATTCGTCCACCGCGCGATCGCGATCGACCGCTTCGGCGATACACAGGGCGTGTCCCTCGTGCGGCAGGCGGCGTGTGGCAATCAACGTCGGCACGGGGCGTGGGCTGAAGCCCATCATGCCGGGCGTTTCCGGCGACGTCAGTTGCACGACGCGAAGGCCATTGCGACCGTCGGCCAAATAGGCGAATTCGCTGTTGTTGGTGATGCCGAGTTTCACGTCGTGCAGGTCGTTGATACAGCCGTCGGCGCTAAAGAACTGCTCGACGCGCGGCGCGGCCGGGTTTTCGACGTCGACGATGATCAGGCCGTGCTCGCCGCCGGAAATGTAAGCGTAGGTCCGCGCCACGTAGATGTTCTTGGCTTCCGGTAGCGGAAGCGAAGTGACTGGGATCGGACGCGCGAGATCGGTAACGTCGAATACGCGCAGGCCGACTTTGTCGGTGACGAAAGCGTAACGAAACTGCACCGCGACGGCCGTCGGGTGATCGGCGAATTGCTGGTCCAGCACGGCGACGACCGTCGGGCACTGGCTATCGGCGATCGAAACCACGACGACGCCAACGTCGCAACAGATGTAGGCGTATTCGCCCGCGATGGTGATGTTCCGAGCGCCATTAAGAATGCCGTCGGGATTGAACGTCGATTCGCGGCGGAGAAAATTGTTCGTCGGGTTGCCGTCCAGCAGCGTGCCGACGCCAACGATGATCAGTCCTTCATATTTATCGGTGACATAGATATTGCCATAGTGGCCAGCGATGGGCGTTTCGCGGTTCTCGGGGTGCTGAATGCGCGTGGGATCGGGCGCGATCGTGGTCGGCGCCACGACGGACGTCGCATATTGCGTTCGCACGTAGAGACGTTGTCCTAGCGGCGAAACCGGCGCAGTCGTGATGCGTTCGGAGAACGCCTTGTGGTCGATGAAAGCCACGTCGAACACGCGCAGCCCGCCTTCGCCGCAGGCCGCGTAGAGGAACTCGCCGCGCATTTGCAATGAGAGGATCTCGGGCTTCGAGAGCGGGCGCAGCAGCGTGTCGCCGATGTCCTTGCCGGGATGCTCGTGGGCGTGTTCCAACTCCGACTCGCGTTCAACATGCTCGCGGTGATTGTCTGGATACGCCATCTGGTGCAACGTGCTGCCGATCACGGCCTGGGGTTCCTCGCGCTCGGTGACGACGACCGCCTCGAAGCCATGTTCGCCTGCGCCGACGTAACAGTAGCGACCCATGAAGTTGACGAAGTTCGTGCCCTGCATCAGGAGCTGCGCCATGATGGCGTTGTTATTGTTCTGGCGATCGAGATGGCAGTCGTTGCACAGCTTCGTTTCACCCGCGCCACGGACGGTGTGCGGGACATTCGTGCTGAAGGCGATCCCGCTTAGACCGTCGCCGGAGATGGTTTGTTGTTGGACGTAGATCGACTCGCGATTGGCGTTGTAGGAACCGACATGCACCGCGCAGCTCGATCGCGCCGGGCCAATCTTGTTGCCAGTTACGTCGCCGTCCTTGGCCAGCATGTAGACTTCGTCGCGCAGCGTTTGGAAGTTGTAGGAAACGTAATTCCGGGCTACGTCCCCTTCGCCATGCAGCAGCGGCGACTTGACGTTCGCCTTTTGCGGCAGATGGCAGCCATAGCAACTGGGGTTCCAGGAACTATGGCAGGCGATGCAGTTCATCGAGTTGTTGT
>JALHLM010000380.1 GCA_022844585.1 Pirellulales bacterium
CTTGCCGGTTCGATCCGCTCGGGCGATACGTTTTCGCTGGGGCGGAGGATCTGACCGTGCAGCGCTTTGCGCTGGCGGACGGCGCGAAGGTTTCATTTCCAGGCCATGAGAGTTGGGTCCGCGCGTTGGCCTTCACGGACGCCGGCGAAACACTCGTCACCGGCGGGTACGAAGGACGATTGATCTGGTGGCCCGCCGCGGCTGCTGAGCCGAAACCGATTCGCACCGTCGAAGCGCATGTCGGCTGGTTGCGAGCGCTGGTGGCCAGTCCTGACGGCAAATTGCTGGCCTCCTGCGGCAACGACGCCAAGGTACGGCTCTGGAACGCTGCCGATGGCACGTTGGTACGCGAACTTGCCGGGCATGAGCGCCCGGTGTGGACCGTGGAGTTTCATCCGAGCGGCGAGTTTCTGCTCTCCGGCGATTTAATGGGCGTCGTCCAGCAGTGGGAAATCGCCGCCGGCAAGCTCATGCGCACCTTCGACGCGAAGGACCTGCACAGTTTCAACGGCGGGCAGCAGGTTGATTTCGGCGGCGTGCGGACGATCGCGTTCAGCCCAGACAACAAGTACGTCGCCTGCGGCGGGCTGCACAAAGCGGAGAATCCGTTGGGAGCGGTCCACGATCCGATCGGCATCGTCTTCGATTGGGAGACCGGCGCCGCGGCCCATCGCTACGAACCGGCCGATATCAAGGGTTCCGCCTGGCGCATCCAATACCACCGCGACGGTTACGCGATCATGACCTCGGGCGGCAGCACCGGCGGGCTGCTGTTGTTCTTCAAGAACGCGGAAGCCAAAGAGTTCCACCGCTTCGCGCTCCCGGCCCTGGCCCGCGACGGCGACCTGCACCCAGACGGCATTCAGATCGCCACGGCGCACTCGGACAAGAAGGTAAGAATCACCAAGCTGGCGGCGAAGCCGGCGTGAACCGCAATGGAAAGCAGGGAGGAGTTAACCGCGAAACACGCGAAAGAGCGCGAAAAGAAGAATTGTAGGATTGATGTGCGACGAAGGTCGTGGAGTTTTAGGATCTCCATTCCTTTCGCGTGATTTCGCGTATTTCGCGGTTAAATCTCCTCCCACTCTGCGTCTCCGCGCCTCTGCGGTTCAAAAGCAAGAGACCTCACCAGCGCAATTCGGCGCCCGCGGTGAGCGAGTGAATGTAGATCGTGCTGTCGGCGTCGACGTTCGTGCCGCTGGTGGGCGTGTCGGTGAAGTCGAGGTTGTTCACTGCGTCGGCGGCGTTCAGAATGCCCAGCAGCAGGTAGCCGGCGCGGAGGGAGAGGTCGCCGAACTTCATCGTGCCGTTGACGCCCCATTCGCCCGTGAAGGCGGCGCTCGTGTCGCTGACTTCGAAGTTGCGCAAGACAAACGTGTTGTTGAAGTCGCCGAGGAAGTTGCTCTGGTTGACGTTGTTGCCGTACATGCCAAGCTTGCCGACCGTTTCCCAGCCGAAGATCGGATTCTGCCGCTTGTACATCGCGCCGACTTGCCCGCCGAACAAGGCGTTGCTGGTCGTTGAGTTGTAGTTGCTGCGGCCGCTGTCGGAATCCGTCGAGATCAGCCGGAACTCTTCTTCCAAATCGATCGAGCGGATGCCGGTCAAGAACGAGATCGTCGGCGTGTACGACCAGAGGACGTTCGCTTCGAAGTTGTGGAACTGCGTGTTGAGCGTGAAGTCCATCTGGTCGGCGTCTTGAAAATCAAGCGTCGCCGGGCCGATGTCGGGCGGCAGGCTCAAGTTGTTGTCGCCGAACACGGACTCCGTGGCGTCCCAGTCCCGCACGCCGAAGTAGCTGAACTCCACGGCCGTGCGCGGATGAAATCGCACGCCTAGCAACAATCGCGGACCGGCCGGAAAGCCGAGGCCGACGTCATTGGTGTTGAACAGCTCAGCCCCCGTGGCATCGTCAACTACCAGCGTTCGCGCATTGCCCGGCACGCGACCGAACATCATGAATTCCAGCTGATAATACAGCTGCGGCCGCAGCGGGCAGCATTCCGGCGGCGGGGGCTGAAAGCCCTTCGGCGGTTGGCGTTTGCCCGGCGTTTCCCACGGCGAGACAATCACCTCAGCGGGATCCGGATATGGCTGCGCAGCGCCCCTTCGCCCGACGCCGGCGCAAACCAGCATCGCCATTCCGAGCGCGAGTATTCCCCCAAACCGCCGCATCTTGCCTCGTTATCCGGGCTGCGTTCCACGCAGCCTTCCCAGCCTGCCACGGCGCAGCTTCAGCGGCGCACACCAGCACGGCTCCTTCGGCAAAATCGGCAAAACACGCGCATTCGCTTCAATCGGAATCGGCCCGGGGGCGGATTGGAACCGCGAAATGCGCGAAAGGGACGCGAAAAATGCGAGGCTACTTTGGTGAAACCGCGAACCGCCAAGGCTCCTATCGCGAGAATCCAACTTCATGGCGTTGGCTGACAGAAATGCCATGGCGTCTGATTTTTTTGCGTCTTTTCGCGTGTTTCGCGGTTCCTCCGAGTGGGTTTGCCGCGGCCTAAGCGAACAACTCCGTCATCGGACCGGTCGAGTCCGCGAAGTGCTTTGCCGGGACGTCGACGGCTTGCAGCATCGTGAGCAGCAGATTGGCCATCGGGTTGTCTTTCGTCGCGGCGATGTGCTGGCCTGGCGACAACTTGCCGCCTGCCTTCCCGCCCAACAGCAGCGGCAGATCGTGCGGGTTGTGCGAATTGCCGTCGCGCAAGCCGGAGCCGAACAGGATCGCGCTGTTGTCCAGCACGTTGCTGTCCCCCTCGGGAAGCGAGCGCAACTTGTTGAGCAAGTATACGTATTGCTCGACGTGCCATTTGGTGATCCGCTCGTATTGATCGAGCAGCTTCTCCTCGTTGCGGTGATGCGACATCTCGTGATGACTGCCTTCGACCCCTTCGACGAAGGAGAAGTTGATATCGCTCACCGAGTTGCCGAACATGAACGTCGCCACGCGCGTGACGTCGGCCTCGAAGGCCAGCGCGATCATATCGAGCATCAACCGCGTGCGCTCGGCATGTTCCTTCGGATCGTTGGCCGGCGCTTCACGCGACGCGAGATCAACGCGCGGCTTCCAACTCCGCTCGGTGGGCGATTCCAAATCGGACAGACGCTGTTCGAGCGCGCGAACCGATTCGAGATACTGCTCCAACCGCTGCCGATCGTGTTGCCCGAGGTTCTGGCTCAGCCGCTTGGCGTCTTCGTTCACGCGATCCAATAGCGGCCGATTCGAGCGGCCATCCGGCTTGCCGCCGGCGACCATCGTCATGCGGTCGAACACCAGCCGCGGGTTAATCTCTTTAGCCAACGGCTGCGTCGGCTGCCGCCAGGCAATGTGCGCACCGTACACGCGCGTGTAACCCACGGCGGCGTCGATGCCGGAGCGAACCGCTTCCGTCCCCAGTTCCAGCGACGGCAACGGCGTGACTTTTCCGAGGGTCTGCGCGGCAACTTGATCGGCCGAGATGCCGCCGCTGTTGAGATCGACGCCCGTGGTTTTGGTGATCGTCGTTCCCGTCAGCCAGGCAGCGTCTTTGACGTAATGCCCGTCGCCGGTATTCGTGGCCTGATGCCACAGGCCGGACACCACCGACACATCGGCTTTGCGGTCGCCGAGCGGCGTCAGTTGCGGCGTCATTTCCCACTCGCGGCCGGATTGCGCGGGCGTCCAGCGATCTTGCCGGCAACCGTTGGGATAGAACAGCGCCGCCATGCGAATCGGCCGATCGGCGCTCGCCGCGCCGGTGTCCTGAGCGAACGCCGATTGCATCCCTTCGAGCCAAGGGAGCGCCAACATCGCGCCTGCGCCGCGCAACACCGTCCGGCGTGTCAATCGTGGCTTGCTCATTCGCTCACCCTCTTATTGCGAAACGGTTCGCTCAACACGATGCCCAGCACCAATTCCTGCGACTTGTACTCGCTGGCGGGCAGCCGTTCGACGATGTTTTCCACGGTGCAAAGGTCGTTCGGCTGCAGCCCGCGCGCCAGGGCATAGCCTAACATTTTCTCGGTCAAATGCCGCGTGAATTGTTCTTTGTTGTCGAGCAAAAACGTCTTGAGGCCGTTGACGCCCTCGATTTTCGTGCCGTCGGCCATGACCGCGACCGGGTCAATCTCGCCGCCATCGTCGCGATCGCGCCAACGCCCCAATTCGTCGAAGTTTTCCAGCGCGAAGCCGATCGGATCGATCCGATCATGGCAGGAAGCGCAGGTCGCGTCCGCGCGATGCTGCTCCAATCGCTCGCGCAAAGTCTTCACCGCGGCCACTTCCTTCGATTCGTCCAACTTCGGCACGTCCGGCGGCGGGGGCGGCAGTTCGATGCCCAGGAACTTGTCCAGAATCCACGCGCCGCGCAGCACGGGACTGCTCCGCCGCGCATACGCGCTGACGGCCATCGTCGCCCCGGAACCGAGAATCCCGCAACGATAGCGATACTTATCCGGCAACTCGACGCGTACCAGGTGCTGCGCGAACCGTCGGGCTTCGATGTCCTTGCGATCAATTTTGTAAACACGCAGCAGTTCTTCGTTGAGGAACGTCCAATTGCAGTCGATAAGGTCCAGCAACGAGCCGTTCTGCTGCAGCATCGATTCGACGAAATACACCGGCTGGTTGCGCATCGCCGACATGTGGTGATCTTGCACCCACTTGTGGACCTCAGCGTCCGCGATCTTGGAGTTCCCCCAATCGGCGGTCCCGAGCCATTGGCCGACGAACTGCACCATCGAATCGTTGAGATGCGTCCCTTTCTCGGTCAGCATCCGCACGGTCTGACGCTTCAGTTCGTCGGGATCGCTCAACTTGCCGGCATCGGCCGCCGCGCGCAGCTCGTCGTCCGGCATGGTCGCCCAGAGGAAATAACTCAGCCGCGTCGCCAACTCATGATCGGTCAACGGCTGCGCGACATTCAATTCCGCCGGCGCCAATTCACTCAAGAATAGAAATTGCGGTGACACCAGCACGCCGCGCATGGCATAAAAAATCGCCGGCTCGAATTCGAGGCCATCCGCGCGGGCATCGGCGTAGAGCATCGCGTACGCGTCCAATTCGTCGCTTTCGATGGGGCGGCGAAACGCGCGGTCCGCAAAGCGCTTCAGGTTTGCTCGCGCGGCGTCGACTTCCGTCAACGCTTCGGAGGGGCGATCCGCAAACAAACGATCGCGGGCCCGCGAATCGCGGGCCGCGTAGTTGAGCGCCTCGGTCGCGGCTTCGACATATTTCTCCGCGTGAATCGGCGAGATGATCAGCGTCTCGGCGGCATTGTTGAAGCCCTCGCCGCCGGCGACGTCCTGGGGCAATCCGCTGCCGGCGTTGAAATGGGTGCCAAGCAGATCGCGAATCGTGTTGGCGTACTCATGCGCCGCGAGGCGGCGAAACATCGGCGGTCCGGCGATTTCGCCTTGCTTCTGAATCGCCTCGCGCATCGCCACGCGCAACCATTCGAGTAGTCGCAGACGTAGCTCGATCTCAATCGGCTCGGCGTCGCTGGGGGGCATCGAGTGATCCGCCAACCGCTGCCGCACGCGGAGCCAGGTCGCATGATCGAGATGCAACGAATCCTCGTTCGCCACCTTCGCGAGCGAGAACCCGCCGTCGCCGTCTTCCTCGCCATGGCAATCGGCGCAACCCTGTTCGAGGGCCGCCATCGCAGCGCAGAAATCCAGCGCGGCTGGCGGCGTGGACGTATTGGTTTCCGCGGCCACGTCTCCCGTGAGAAGAAGTGCGGCGGCGATCAACCACAAGCACACACTAGCCCGACGCGCCAGCGAGGGGGAGTAGACGCCGCGTCTGAGTACCGCGTGTAATTCGATCCCGAAATCCTCACCCCCTCGCTTGCGCGTCGGGCTAGTGGGATCGCCGCCGCGACGGGAACTGCGGGTCAAGCCAGCGTTCATCGCGATGGTCTCCCGGTTCGCGGCGGAGTGGGGGCAATCGCCTCTCCTTGGGGTTGCAAACGCGCCGGAGAGGCAGGCGGGGGCATTCGTGCATTTTAACCGCACGAGCCTCTCGCAAGCAATCGCGCCGCCCGCGCGGCCGAAATGGCGCATCTCATTCGCCAGGCGAACCGAGCGTCGCCTAAAGCGGCAGGCCCAGCTTCTTGCCGTAACTCTTGTAGTTCGGATTGTCCAACATCAGCTTGATGAGCGGATCGACGAAGGCGTCCATCGCATCGCCGGCATTCCGGAGCACGCCGCGCTCGCC
>JALHLM010000381.1 GCA_022844585.1 Pirellulales bacterium
TCGAACTCGTCCGCCGGCGGCAGATTCGGCATCTGGTCGAAGGCGGCGAAGTTGTACAGCGCCAACGGCGCCAACTGGATCACGTCAACTTCGATGTTCGCCGTGTTGTACGGCTTCAAGGCGCGGAACACTTGCTCGCGCTTCATCGCGAACAAACCGACCTCGGTCTCCAAGGCGAAGCCGTCTTCCTCGCTCCCGCCGGCCATCTGCTGGTAATCCCAGACGACGTCTTCCAGCGCGAACGGAATCTGCTGCTTGGCTTCGTACTTGACGATGTCGGGAATCTTCTTCGATTCGACCGGCGGCAGCTTGATGAAGCGTGATAAACCGGATTGCCCCGAGACGGAAATCGCCACGCGATCGCCGCGCACGGAGTTGCGGGAGAGAAACTCGGTCAGGGCGTTGCCGACCAATTCGACGGGATCGGCCTCAGGCTGACTGAGAATCTTCGGGTATTCGATGAAGTCGAACGCGTCGACGACAATACGCTGAGCGTCCTCCGGATGCTTGGAGCATCGGAGCGCCTTGAGCGCGCATTGACCAATATCAATGCCCCAAACGGCGTTTCCTCTAGCCATCGCTCTGTTCCTCGATCTGTTCCTTGCCAACAGCGCGAGCGGGTGCTCGTGCTGTCCCGATGACGCCAGGCCGTGGAGAGGGGCCCGAGAGGAGAGGTCGGCAGCGCCATCGGATTCGACGCATTGTTCAATTTATAGGCACAACGTGCGATGTCAATAAATTCCCCGAAAAGTATTATAGTTACCGGACTTCGCGGTTCCAGACATTTACGGGCTGTGGGAATGCTTCCCGTTCGCATCATGGGGCACGGCTGCACTAGCCCGACGCGCGAGCGAGGGGGAGCGGACGACGAATTCGAGTAAGGCCGTACCCGCGAACGCGACGCCCGCTCCCCCTCGCTTGCGCTTCGGGCTAGTATCGGGGCGTTCGGTTTACGACGGTTTTGGGCGGGGGCGAAGAGAGGCGACCCCCGCGAGACAGCTACGAACAACTATCGGCATTTGCAGGGATTTTCACGATGCCCCAGGCGGACCGGTTAGCCCTCGGACTTGATTTCGGCACGGAAAGCGTCCGCGCCCTGCTGGTGGATTTGACCGGTCAGGAGCGCGGGGCGGCAGTGACTGCCTATCCGCACGGCCAGATCGTCGATCGGCTCCCCACGACCGGGGAAAAGCTCCCGGCTGAGTTCGCTCTCCAGCACCCGGGGGATTGGCTCGCGAGCGCCGGGCGTTCGGTGAAAGCCGCCCTGAAAAAGGCTGGCGCAAGCGCGGATCAGGTGATTGGCGTTGGCGTCGATTTCACGAGTTGCACGATGCTGCCGGCCTTGGCCGACGGCACGCCACTGTGCCTTACCGAGCAGTTTCGTGGCGAAAAGTACGCCTGGCCGAAGTTGTGGAAGCATCACGGGGCCGTGGCCGAAACGGAGCGAATCAACCGGCTCGCCGCGGAACGGGACGAACCCTGGCTGCCGCGCTACGGCGGGACGATCGGCCTGGAGTGGTTCTTTCCCAAGATTTACGAAACGCTCCGCAATGCCCCCCAAGCCTACGAGGCGACCGAGGTCTGGCTGGAAGCCGGCGACTGGTTTGTCTGGCAACTGGTCGGCGGGTCCGCGTGCGATCTGCCACGCTCCACCTGCCAGGCCGGTTACAAGGCGATGTGGAACGCGGCGACCGGCTACCCCAGCCGCGAGTTTTTCCGCGCGCTCGATCGGCGAATGGAAAAGGTCGTCCAGGACAAAATGCCGGGGCGATTGCTTTCGCCCGGCGAAGCGGCCGGCGAGTTGACCCCGGCGGCGGCGAAGCAACTCGGCCTGCAGCCCGGGACCGTGGTGAGCGTCGGCACGATCGACGCCCATGCCGGCGTGCCCGGAGCGGGTGTCGCGGAACCGAATACGCTCGTGATGGTGCTCGGCACAAGCAGTTGCCACATGCTCAATGCCCGGGAGGAGCGGATGATCCCGGGCGTAGCGGGCGTGGTCGAAGGGGGGATTTTGCCCGGCATGTTTGGCTACGAGACGGGCCAGGCTGCCGTGGGGGACGCCTTTGACTGGTTGCGACGCACCGTCGGCGCGAGGGATTTTCGCCAACTCGACGCCGCGGCAGCCGCGATCGCGCCCGGGGCGGACGGCGTGTTGGCCATCGACTGGTTGAACGGCTGCCGCACGCCGCTCATGGACGGACGGTTGAAAGGCGGTTTCTTTGGACTGGCGCTTGGCCACGAGCCGGCACATCTCTATCGCGCGCTGATCGAAGCCACGGCCTGCGGCTTGCGCTGGATCGTCGAGCTGTTCGCCGATGCTGGCGTGCCGGTTAAGAAACTAGTCGCCACGGGCGGACTGCCGCATCACAATCCGCTCCTGGTGCAGATTTACGCCGACATCCTCGGCAAGCCGATCACGGTTCATCCGGCCAAACACGGCCCGGCCCTCGGCGCGGCGATCCTCGGCGCGATGGCGGCCGGCAAACAGGCGACGGGATTCAGCTCCGCGGCGGCCGCCGTGAAAGCGATGGCGGCGCCCCGCGAGGATATCGCCGAGCGGCGCGCGAAAATCGTCACGCCGCAACGCGCCGCGAGCAAGGCGTATGAGCAGGTGTATCGGCAATATCGGGAAACGGCGTCGTGGATCGCGGGGAACGGGCAGATGCACCACGGAGTCACGGAGACACGGAGAGCGAGCGAGTTTGAACCGCGGAGGCGCTGAGACGCAGAGTGTGGAGACGCATTGGAGGGGAGTTGGTGGTTTTTAGGGCCGAGTCTTCAATGTCGTAGAAGGGCGCGTTATCGGGTCAACTCGCTTCGCTATGACACTACCTGCTCCTTCCCCTCTGCGCCTCAGCACCTCCGCGGTTCAAATGGCTGTCTCCTCTCTGTGTCTCCGTGACTCCGTGGTGAACGCACTTTTCCATTTTCGCTGCGCTCCCTTGGCTTGCGGATTGGCCAGGCCGCGCTTATATGTGGGACAGTTCTTTTGAAACCGCTCGGGCCACACGCAGGAAGTTGCTTGCTCTATGACTTCGATTCCGCTGATCGGCATGCTGACTGTTGACGAATTGAAGTACGGCGTCGAGGCTGACGAGTTGGACACCGTGCTCGTGGTCTTCACCGACCTCTACGGCCGGTTCATGGGCAAACGGTTCGACGCGAGGTTTTTTCTCGATTCCCTCGCCCATGGCACGCACGCCTGCGACTACCTGCTGACGGTCGACATGGAAATGCAGCCGGTCGCCGGGTATGCGTTCGCCAATTGGGAACGGGGCTACGGCGATTTCGCGATTCGGCCGGATCTCTCCACGTTGCGGGTCGCGACCTGGCTGGAGAAATCCGCCATGGTGATCTGCGACGTAGTGCGCGACGTTGACGGCGCATTGGTGGACGTCGCGCCTAGATCGCTCCTGCAACGGCAGATCGAAGCCGCCGCGAAGAGCGAATTCGTCGCCATGGCGGGTACGGAATTGGAATACTACCTGTTCGAGACCAGCTATCGCGACGCGCAGGCCAAGGCGTTCCATGGCCTGCAGCCGGCCGGCTGGTACTTGGAAGACTATCACATGCTGCAGGGCACGCGCGAGGAACGCTTCAACGGCGCCTTTCGCCGGCACCTGCATCGCTCCGGCATTCCGGTCGAGTGTTCCAAGGGGGAATGGGGACTCGGGCAACATGAGTTGAATCTGCGCTACGCGGACGTGCTTTCGATGGCCGATCGGCATGTGATCTTCAAGCAATGCCTGAAGGAAGTGGCCGAGCAGCAAGGCGGCAGCGTGACTTTCATGGCCAAGCTCGACGCCGAACAGGCCGGCTCGAGTTGTCATATTCATATGAGTCTGTGGCGCAATGCGAAGAACGCCTTCGCTGGCACGGGCAAGCTCGGGCCGATTTCCTGCTCGCAGGAATTTGCGTGGTTCCTGGGCGGCTGGATGAAGCACCTGCCCGAGATGATGGTCTGCTATGCCCCCACGGTGAACAGCTACAAGCGATTTCAGTCCGGCTCCTGGGCGCCGACGCGGTTGGCCTGGTGCCATGACAACCGCACCGCCAGCTTCCGCGTCGTGGGGCATGGCCCGAGCTTGCGGATCGAATGCCGCATCGCCGGCGCGGATTGCAATCCGTACCTGGCATTGGCCGCGTCCTTGGCATCGGGGTTGGACGGCATCGCCAATCAAATCGAGCCGCCGCCGTTGTTCGAAGGAGACGCCTACAACGCCACACAACTGGAACGCATTCCCGCCACGTTGCGCGACGCCACGGAGTTATTCGCCGCGAGCGATTTCACGAAACAAGTCTTCGGCGAGCAGGTCGTCGAACATTACACGCACTTTTTCCGCACCGAACAAGCGGCGTATGACAAAGCGGTGACGGATTGGGAACGGAAGCGGTACTTTGAACGGATTTGAAAACACCAGCCCGTAGCGCAAGCGAGGGAGAGTTGACGTTGCCTGGAGATCGAGATGAAACTCTCGGCTGCTTAATTGGGCGCAACCGAGAGTTTCATCTCGACCAATATGCCACGTCCTCTCTCCCTCGCTGGCGCTACGGGCTAGTGTAGGTGCATGCTCTTCAAAAACTTCACGCCCTGCCCAATCTCGAACACCGGGTCTTCGGATTGTTCGCGTTGGATGGTGATGTCGCCGCGGTAGTCGCGTTCTTCGAGTGCGCCTAAGAGCGCCGGGAAATCGGCGACGCCGCGCCCTAGCGGCACTTCCAATCCACGGCGGCGAGCGAGATCTTGCACCGCGTCGGATGCGTGGACGTGCAGGATCTCCGAGCCGAGTTGTTCGATGATTTCCAGTGGCCGGAAACCGTTGATGATCAGGTTGCCGGGATTCAAGTCGACGCCGACCGTGCCCGGCGGCAAGGCGTCGAGCAGCCGGCGAATCGCCGCGGCGCTCTCGCCCCCGGTTTCGGCGACCAGCATCGCGCCGGTGTGATGCCCGAACGCGCCTAACTCGCGCAGGACGCCGGTCAGCGTTTGGAAGGCCACGGTTTCATCGACACCCGGCTCGGGAAGATGCCCGACTTGATTCACGACGAAGCGCGCGCCGACGGCGTGCGCCAGACGCATCGCCCGGCGCGTGGCCACAATGCGGCCTTCGAGATCGTCGAGCGTGTCGTACCCGCGCCGCGTGCGAAAGCTCACGGCCGAGACGCGCAGCTCCAAATCGTCGAGCAACTTGCGCAACTGGCGGAGCGCCGTAGCGGATTCCGCCAGCGGCTTGACGTCGGCACTGCGCGCGTCGAGCTCGACCGTTGTCGCGCCGAGTTCTCGGGCGGTAAACAAGGCCCGCTTGAGCGGTAGCCGCAGGCAACTGAGCTGAATTCCAATCCGCGGACGTGGCATTGCGTTGAGCGAAGGGATGAAATGATGGCGGAAATGTCTGGTTCGATGGCGGTCGCCCCGCTGGGGCTAACGTATTCTTTTCTGCGTGATTTCCAGGGGCTGCCGCCCCTGGCTACTAACGGTCGCCCCTTTCGGGGCTAGTGACGCATCAAGTGGACGTTTCGCTAGGCGCAATCGTTATGACCGGCATGTTGGCTTGCCTACTCCTGATTCTAGCGGCTGCTCCGGCGCCTGGCGCGGACGAACCGGCGAAAGCCACGGCGGAATTGTTCCGCTGCGACTTCGGCGACTCGTGGGATCGCAACTACGATTCCTGGCCCGACGGCTGGACCCGGGCCGTGGGGCCGAAGTATCCGAACTACGTCAAAGTGCGGCTGGTTTCCGACCCCGGCGACGCGGCGAACCGTTGTTTGCAGATCGAATTGGACGGCGGCGCAGCCATCGCCTACAGCCCGGCGTTGCCGATCAATGCCTACGAAAGCCTCGCGCTCACGGCCCGGCTCAAAACCGTGGGACTGCACTGGCACCGCGCGCGGTACAGCGTGACTTTGCTCGACGCCAAGCAAAAGCCGTTGGCGACGTATGACTCACCAACGGTCCATGAAGACGGCGATTGGACGACGATCAGCGTCGGTCCGTTCGCCCCGCCGACGGAAGCGCGGTATGCGGTCGTGGGATTACACTTGGAACCGACCGGCAACGGCGATCTAAATGGAACGGCCTACTTCGACGACCTGCGCTTCGAGCGGCTCGTGCGGATTGACGTCGCCGCCGATCAGCCGCAGCATCTGTATCTGGTTGGCAAGCCGATTCACGTTGAGTACCGCGTCTCGGGCTTCG
>JALHLM010000382.1:0-2092 GCA_022844585.1 Pirellulales bacterium
CGGCGAGGATTCTAGTGAGTGCCGGCGTGCCGACCCAGAGGAATCGGCGCGCCCGAATTCGCCCAGCTTCGTCCAATCCCTTATTTTGACAAGGAATCGACCGTGGCTTACAACCATCTGCCATGAACAACACAACTCGCTGCATCGGAATTGTTCTCACCTTTACGCTCTGCTGGGCGACTCGTACTCGTTCATGCAATGCTCAGCCACCGTCCGCGGTGAACGAACAAACCGATCCTCGTCCGGCGGCGAATGATGACGAGTTGCGTTACTGGCTCACCAATATGCTCGGCGATCACCGCTTCACTGCCGAGGAAGCGGCGGCCGCGACCGGGCTTTCGCCGGCCGAAGTGGACACTGCCGCGGAACGATTGGGCATTCGGCGTGAGCCGTCGCCCAAGGCCCCCGGCGGCAATGTGAAATTGTTACCGTATCCAGGCGGGCGACATCCGCGGATCGGGTTTTTGGACGGGGCCGTGCGTCCGCAGCGCGAGACCAAGGTGAGCGTGTTCGCCCCGTGGGATGATCGCAGTTACGTGGTGGTCGACGCCCCCGAGGCGATCTGGTGCCAACATGGATTGCTGTACCTGGCCCATACGCACATCGACACGATGTGGACGAAGCAAAAAATCGAGCTTGAAAAACTCGAGTGGCGCCGGCTCGACGACGGAAAACTCGAAATCGAACGCCGCCTGCCGAACGGCGCGACATTCGGCGCGCGCGTGACGCCGGAGCCGGACGGCGTGGCGATGGAATGCCACTTGCAAAACGGCTCCGACGAAACGCTGAGCGACCTCCGCGTGCAGATGTGCGCGATGCTCAAGGGACTGGACGGATTCGCCGAACAGACCAACGACAACAAAATCTTCCGCGGCGACTACGCCTGCTGCCATTCGCCCGACGCGAAGCGCTGGGTGATCATGGCCTGGACGCCCAACCAGCGCACCTGGGGCAACGCGCCTTGCCCTTGCTTGCACAGCGACCCGCAGTTCCGGGATTGCCCGCCCGGCGAAACCGTCACGGCCCGCGGGCGGCTTTGGTTCTACGAAGGGGACGCGATCGAGGAGAAACTGCGGGAGGTTGAAGAATCGAAGTGGCGCGAGTAGCTGTCGTACGTGTAGAATCGCCTGCATGAAACCACGCTTTTCGATTTTGACGTTGCTGGGGGGCACGGCCTATGTGGCTGTGAACGCCGCTGTAGCAGTGCATCCGACGTCCGTTTGGAATGCCGTCTTTTTCTACGTTTGGCTTGTCATCATGGTCACCCTCAGTCTTGCGGCACTTGGTAAGAGTTCGCCGAGTAGCATGTTCGCACGAGGGACCTTGTGCGGCACGATTGTCTACACGGTCGGGGCGCTTGTCGAATCGTATGCGTCGGTTGCGTCACCTGGCGAAGTTTCGCTGCCACACAATATCGCTTACTGGGCAGTGCTTTCCCTCACGGAGCACGATTCAGATCGGTTGTCGACAATCATTCCTCAAAGAGTTGGCTATTTCCGCTGGATTGTTTTGAACTCAGGGCTTGCCTTTGGACTTGTTATAGGCTCCCTAGCGCTTTGGCGATATCGACGGATGGAACGGCGAGCCAAGAAGCAGGCGGCATGAAACCACGCTTCTCCATTCTCACGTTGCTAGGCGTCACCGCCTACGTGGCGATCAACGCGGCCGCGTTCCAAAGCCTGGCGGTTTGCGCTGTGGCTCGCTGGTTGTGGTGGGGCCTGATATTTCTGGTGCTGATCGTGGCCACCGGACGCACGTCGGGGCGGACGGTCTTCGCACGCGGGCTGTTCCTATCCGTCTTGTTGGCGTACGACTCCCTCACGTATCACCACGCGCATCTCTACCCGCTGCTCGAATGGCTGGAGGTCGTAACCAACACGCTCGCGGGCAAGTCCGCCGACGAAGACGTCTACTTTCTGGTGATCCAGAACACGGCGTCGGCCTTCGGGCTGGTTGGCGGGGCGTTGTCGCTTTGGCTATACCGCGTAAATGAACGGCGCGCGAAGGAGGAGGTGGAATGAAACCGCGGTTTTCGATTCTCGCGTTGCTGGGCGTCACGGCGTATGTGGCTATCACACTTGCCGGCATCGCC
>JALHLM010000382.1:2102-5335 GCA_022844585.1 Pirellulales bacterium
CGTGCGGTCCTACGACGCGGTTTTCGGTTTTCGCCCGCGGTACAGTGATTGGATTCATCCTGTTTCCAATCCTTCGACAATTGGAGCCGGGCTATCACGACTCGAATCGGCTTTTGCTGCTGAATTGGTACTGGTCGTTTCGAAAAACCAACAAAGCACTTGACGGAATGGACACGCTGGCCGAGCAATTCAATCAAACAGTATTCGGCCTCGTTTGTGGACTGCTGGCACTTTGGCGATACCGCGCGTTGCAGCGGCGCGAGAAGGAGCAGTCGGAATGAAACCGCGGTTCCCGATCCTCGCGGCGCGCGCATCGGCGTCAGGAGACGCCTCCCACAGTGAAATGCGAATCCGCCTTGTTCGACGAATCCTGAGCGGGGCTTTTTCCTGCGCTGGAGAGTAGAATCAACTGGCATGGGACTCACCTGGCTTGAAATCGTCGTCCTGCTCACGATGGCCGTGTTTATCTTCCGGTTCAGGCCGTTCCGCTGGCAGCGGTAACCGCAACTATTTCAACCGGCCTCCCCACCCCAATCCCAGCCAACTTGTGTCCCGCTCTCCGCTTCGCTAGACTCGCGTAAATCTACCGCCGGAGCAGCTTGGACGGGCGTGCGGCGGCGTCCGCCACGCGACTGGGGAGTGAACGATGTATGGGACTGATTCGCTTTTTGGTCCCGCCTCCCAGCAGTCTGTCCGAACAGGCCCATGAGCGGGCTTTCGCGACCGGAATCGACCTAGTGCCGTGGCGTTGCGAAACCCGGCGCACGGCGGACGAAATCCAACAGACGCGCTCGGTCAACGACTCCGGCAACTTCCATATCCCCTGGATTGTGCCGGGACGCGGCGAAATCATGCTGCAGACCTGCACGCTCGTGGAGCGGGCCGAGCCGTACCTGTTCGCCGTCGAGCTGGCCCGGGGAAAGGTCAACCAGCTCCGCAACCAGGCCGCCGATTGGCAGGCCATCGGCCTCGTGGTCGACGACGACGTCTGGGACAAGCTCCGGGGGGCGACGGAACATTTTGCCCGGGCGGCCGTGGGCCAGCACAAGGTCGCCGAGGCCATCGAAGCCGCCCAACAGGCGCTGGCGCTGGCCTTGGAGGGCAGCGACGCGCTCGCCCGGTGCTACGTCGACCAGGCCCTGGCGGTCCGCCGCCGGCAGACGCCACAGTTGCCCACCGTGCTGGCCGCGGAACTGGCGGCCCCGCCCGCCGGCAAGGGGACCGAGGCATTCCTGGAAGGCTTCAACGCCGCGTCGATCCCGATCGTGTGGCGGGAGATCGAAGCAGTCGAAGGGGCGTATCAGTGGAATCGCCCGGATAAGCTGATCGATTGGTGCGTCACGAATCGCCGTCCGGTGATCGGCGGCCCGCTTCTGCAGCTCGACGCCCATACCTTGCCCGACTGGCTCTGCCTGTGGGAAGGCGATTTCGACAACATCGTCTCCGTGGTGCGGGACTTCATCGAGACCGTCATCAGCCGGTATCGCGGCAAGGTGGCGGCCTGGCAATGCGCCGCCCGGGTGAACACCGGCCGCGCGCTGTCGCTCTCGGAAGAGGAACGCCTCCGCCTGGCCGTGAGCACGATCGAAGCGGTCCGCCAGGCCGATCCGAACACGCCGGTGATTTTGCGATTCGATCAACCCTGGGCCGAATACATGGCCCGCACAGACGTCGATCTCTCGCCGCTGCACTTCGCCGACGCGCTAGTGCGGGCCGGGCTGGGGCTGTCCGCGATCGGGCTCGATCTGAGCATGGGCTTCACCGGCGCCGGGAGCGCGCTGCGCGATCGGCTGGATTTCGCGCGGTTGATCGACCTTTGGAGTTGCCTGGGCTTGCCGCTGTTTGTGTGTCTCTCGGCCCCCAGCAGCATGGCCGCCGACCCCGCGGCCTGGGGCGCGGCGAAGCCGGACGCGAACGCCATCTCCGGCGGCTGGAACGCCGCGGCGCAAGCGAAGTTCGTGGAAGATTTCTTGCCGATCCTGTTGGCCAAGCCCTCCGTGCAAGCCGTCGTGTGGAACCAATGGAGTGACGCCGAATCGCACGAATTCCCGCACGGGGGATTGGTGGATAGCGCCGGCGCGGCCAAGTCGTCGCTCAAAGCGCTGTCGGCGATTCGCAAAGCGAATTTGCGTTAACCGGACGGTTGCGCTCGCATCGCGAATTGCTTCTCGACGTACTTGCCGATCAAATCGGTTTCCAAATTCACCACGTCGCCTGTTTTAAGTCGGCCGAGCGTGGTGACGGCCAGCGTGTGCGGAATCAGGGCGACGCTGAATCGCTCCGCCTCCACATCGACGACGGTGAGGCTAACGCCATCGATGGTGATCGAGCCCTTCGATACCAGTTGGCCTCCCAACGCTTTGGGAAAGCGAAACCAGCAGGTCGACCAATCGCCTTCATCGCAGCGCGATTCAAGCGCGCCGACCGCGTCGACGTGGCCCGTAACCAAATGGCCGCCGAGTCGATCACCTAATCTCAGCGAGCGCTCGACGTTGACTTGCGAACCCGCCTGGAGCCGACCGAGGTTCGTCTTCGCCAGCGTTTCCGGTCCGGCCTCAAAAGCGAGGTGACCACCTTCGCGCGCGACGACCGTCAAGCAACAGCCGTTGATCGCGATACTATCACCGATCGCGGCTTCTAAGCCTAAGGCGCCGCAATCGAGCACCAAACGCTTGCCAGGCGGGGCTTCGATCACGCCGTCGACTTCGACCAGTGCTTCAACGAGGCCGGTGAACATGCGATGATTCGCCCTGCGATAGGTTGTGCCGACTACAGATTCAGCCCGCCGAAACGGCGGTCGCGCGCGGCGAAATCGCGAATCGCGCGATGCAGGTCCGGCTCCGCGAATTCCGGCCAGCAGCGCGGCGTGACCCAGATTTCGGCGTAACTGATCTGCCAGAGCAGGAAATTGCTGATCCGCAATTCGCCTGCGGTGCGAATCACCAGGTCCGGATCAGGCATGCCGGCCGTGTAGAGCGAATCGGCGATGCGTTGTTCGTCGACTTGTTCTGGATCAAGCCGGCCCGCGCGGGCCTCCGCGACGAGATGACGTACGCCGTCGACAATTTCGCCGCGGGCGCCGTAATTGACGGCCAGGCAAAGTCGCAGGCCAGTGTTTGCAGCGCTGAGCTCGATCGTCTTATCCATCTCGCGCTGGACGTCCTCCGGAATCCCCGCGCGGCGCCCGATCACGGCCAGCCGGATGTTTTGATTGAGGATCGTCGTGCGTTCCT
>JALHLM010000382.1:5345-6184 GCA_022844585.1 Pirellulales bacterium
TTTTCGCTGGAAAGACAATACAGCGTGAGTTGATCGAGCCCCAGCCGCGCACTTTCTTCGGTCACGCGGCGGACGCTGGCGACTCCGCGCCGATGTCCTTCGATGCGGGGCAGCCCCTGGCGCTGCGCCCAGCGGCCGTTGCCGTCCATGATGATCGCGATATGCCGCGGGCGCTGGGCGACCGGTACGTCGCTCAAATCCAGTTGCGTCGGCTCGGCTGAGACGGACATGGTGAAGTCGTGAGGGCGAAAATCATCTACCACGGAGGTCAACGAATGATGCTCGTACGATCCTTACGTTGGCTCCGCCAAAATGGTTTGATCCCGATCCGGTCCAACGGAGACAATGCCCACCGGGCGGCCGATCAGTTCGCTGAGCCGGGTGATGTACCGCAACGCGTTGCCGGGCAATTCGCTGAGATTCTTGGCGGTGACGATCTCTTCCCGCCAGCCGGGCAAGGTTTCATAGATCGGCTTGGCGATCCGCAGGTCGTCGACGTGGCTGGGGAACACCGTGACGCGTTTGCCGCCGATGTCGTAGGCCGTGCAGATTTTCAGCTCGTCGAAGCCGGAAAGGACGTCGAGCAGCATGACGGCCAAGGTATCCACGCCGCTCAACCGGGTCGTATAGCGGACCGCCACGGCGTCGAACCAGCCGCAACGACGCGGGCGCTTCGTGACGGTACCGTACTCGTTGCCCCGGTCGCGGATGCGCTGCCCCGTGGCGTCATTCAATTCCGTGGGGAACGGCCCGCCGCCGACGCGCGTGCTGTAGGCTTTGACGATGCCGATAATCTGGTTTTGATAGCGCCCCGGCACGCCGGAGCCGGCCGGAATGCC
>JALHLM010000383.1 GCA_022844585.1 Pirellulales bacterium
ACTATGACCGTGATGACGTGATGGACGACGACGAACCCCGCGTCGTCACGGGAGACGATGGTTCCTATTCCTTCGTGGATCTCTCGCCAGGCGCTTACGTCGTGCGCGAGTTCGAAACGTTCGGCTATGAACAGACCTACCCTACGACGGTAGACGGCATCCTCTGGCCGGATGGCGTCAGCAATCCGGCGATGGGGAATGTCGACCCGTCGAGCATCACCGTGTCGTTGGCGGAAGGCGAGAGCCACCCGCAAACGGTCAGCATCACGTTGCCGAATTCCGGCGCGCTGACGAACATGGTCGACGTGTTTTTGCTGTTCGATGACACGGGTAGTTTCGTCAACAACAGCCCAATCGTGCGGAGCGCGTTCCCGGACATCATCGCGGCGCTGCAGGCCTCGCTGCCGGGCATCGACCTGGGCTTCGGCGTGGGACGTTTCGAAGAGTATGCGAATTACGCTTGGGAGTACGCGGAGGGCCGGCCGTTCGTGCTGAATCAGCCGATTGTGGCCGCCAGCAATCCCGATTACATGGCGTCGATCCAGGCAGCGCTCGATCGCACCACGCCCGGTTACGGCGGCGACGGACCGGAAACCGATATCGAAGCGCTCTACCAACTCGTCACCGGATTAGGCTTCGACGGAAACAACAACGGTACCGTGTTTGATAGCGGTCCGGCCGGCTTGGCGCACACGCAACTTAACCCTGGTGCCAGCGGCGATGTGCCGTCATTCGCATCATTCCAGGCGGACACCGCGAATGGCGTGTTGGCCCCCAGCGGGAATGTTGGCGGCGCGGGCTTTCGCGCCGGCGCGCTGCCGATCATTTTGACGGCGACCGATATCGGCTTCGCGTATCAAGCGTTTGGCGAAGCGAACATCACGGGCGTCGGCGGTGTGACGCTGCCGATCAGCGCGTTGACGGAAACGTCGCGACCTGACACCCCGTTTGGCGCGGGCGCCGGCATTCAAGAAACGATCACGGCGCTCAACGCCTTGGGGGCGCTGGTGATTGGGTTGGGCACCAATGCGGAGGCGAACTTCGATCCGCGACAGGGACTCGAAGCGTTGTCAACTCTCACCGGAGCGATCAATCGCTCCACGGCGACGATTGACAATGGCACCGTCGATCCGATCGCGCCAGGCGACCCGCTCTACTTCCAGATCGCCTCGGGCTTTGGCGCCAGCGTGGCCAACGGCATCACGAACGCCATCCAGAGCGCGGTGACGAACGTGGCGGTCAATATGGATATCCAGGCCTCAGACCCGCGCGTGAAGATCGTCAATCACACCGGCGTGTTGAACAACCTGGGCGCCGGTCAGACGGCGACGTTCGACATTGAGTTCGTGGGGGACGGCGTACCGCATCGCTTCGATCTGCAATTCGTGCGCGCTGGCACGAACGTTGTGCTCGGTTCGATCCCCGTCGTCATTGGCACGCCGATCCCGGGCGACGGCTATGGCTTCGAAGACCTGGAAGAAGGTGAAATCGAGGATCATTCGGACTTCGGCAGCGCGTCCGTCGAAACGCTGTTGGGCGACACCAACCACGACGGCCACGTGAATATCATCGATCTAAACAATGTGCGGAACGATTTCGGTGCATCCGGAGCCGGAGTGACCGGCGACACGAACGGCGACCTGGTCGTGAATATCGTGGACCTGAACAACGTGCGCAACAATTTTGGCGCATCGTTGGATGGAGGGCCGGCGGCGGCGCCGGTCACGATCGTCGCGTCGTCGAATGTACCATCCTCTCCGTCGCGGATCGCGCCGAAAGTGATGACAGGCGTCACTTCGCTGGTGAAAGACTCCGTGACCGTGCATGGTGAGGCGCTGCGACAGGTGTTGGCTCAAGGCGCCAGCGACCGCTTCGAATTAGCACTCGACCAGATCTTCGGCGCCTGGACCAACGCGAAACTGAAGCGCGGCGGACGACGATAGCTCAGCGATGCATTGGACAGTCCGAATGGTCGTGCTCCCCTTTGTCGAGACGCACGCAGCTGGGCCGTAAAAACTGCACGTTTCCGGTCTGGGCCAAAGGGGGTAAATAATGGGCATCACGCGGCCTTCTGAGACGGATTCTCGATAAGCCGCTCTAAGGTCTCGGCGTTGTCAATTGCGAATGCATGAGCATCGATTACAATGTAAGACATGCAATGTTGGCGCCCTATTCGCCGCACGCTCCGTCGCACCGTCGCATGGGCGATGGCGGTATCGGTGCTGTTGACTTCGATCCATTGCGCGCTTCACGCTGCCGAATCTGTTAGGGCGCAGGCGATAGAATCTCAGGCCTCCGACGGACCGCCGCAGGACGCGCCAGTACCGTGTGAACAGGAATCGGGTTGCTTGTGTCGCGGCGCGATTCTGGCAAAATCCATGGAACTGCCGCACATATTCGGCGCGGGAGATTGTATTCGCGATCTGGCGGCAAATTCCGCGCCCAATTTGTCGATGGTGACATCGACAATCGTCGCGGCGGCGAGCACCGAGTCGGGAATTGACGGTCCTCCTCCCATTTCTGGGAGGGCATTGCGCGCCTGGGTCAGCTCGCTGCAGTGCTAGCCATCTCCGCGGTACGCTTTCTCGCGTACAACTCGGGCGGAGTTTTTCCTGCGTATTGAGCATCGTGAACGGGCCGTTCGACCGGTACGGCCATTTTGCCGGTGTTTGCAAACTCTGCGCGACTTGCAATCCTCCTTTCGTGAAGCGGAGCAACTCCGATGTCTGTAATCGCCCCGATCGCGAGCGCGTCGTCCAAGCGCATTTCACGATTCATCGCATTTCGCCTCTTGTGGATCGGTCTGGGCATGATGGTACTTGCCGGCGTCTCCGCGCTTTGCTGGTGGAGCTTTTTTGGCGCCGCTTCGGCGGTCGACGCCGCGCCCGACAAGTTTGCTCGCAACGAGATCGCGAGTGCCGATGTGTTGATGAGCGAAAGCCAGGAGCGTGCCGCTGGAATCCATTGCACTCCATTGGTTAAGCGAACTATTCACCCTTTACGGTCCATCCCCGCCACTGTCCAGTATGATCCCGCGCGGCGTGTCGACATCATTGCGCCCGTGGACGGCGTCGTTACCAAGGTGCTCATGGTCGCAGGGCAAGCAATTCGAACCGGCGAACCACTCGCAACAATGAGCGGCGAACAGATCGGTCTGGCAAGAAATGAACTGCTTACGAGTGAAGCAGAACTAGGCGCGGCGAAACGCGCGGCCGAGTGGCATCGCCATATTGAGATGCACTTGATGCAACTTCTGGACAGGTTAACTGAGCATCCGGAAGTGAAAGTGATCGAGCAGGAATTCGCTGAACGCGAGCTGGGCGACTACCGGGGAGATGTCTTGGGCGCCTATGCAAAACTGCGATTGGCCGAAGCACTGGTGGGCAACGCCGACGCACTATCTGCAAATGGTATCGTCACCGTACGAAACGCCGCTCAGCGCAACGGCGATTTGCAAGTCGCGCGAGCCGAGTTCGTCGGAACTTGTGAAGAGTCTCGATTCGCGTGCGCGCAGGCCATGGCAGCCTCCCAAAAACAGCTGGATCAGGCGGAACGCCTTGTCCGCGTGCGGAAGGAGCGACTCATGGCGCTCGAAGGCTCGACGGCCGCCCTGGATGCAAATCCCGTTCAGGCATCTATTCAACTCAATGAACTGATGATCCGCGCCCCCTGGAACGCCAATGTCACTCATGTGGATGTGGCGACGAACTCAAGGGTTGTAGCTGGACAGCGCATCGCGGAACTGGTGGACGCTTCGCGACTTTGGATCGCTGCGGCGATCCATGAGCGCGATTTGGCCGGGGTAAGCGTACAAGGCGGCGAACCAATGGCAATTTCATTTTCCGCATTTCCGGATGAACACTTCACGGCGACCGCAAAACATCTGGATGCCCGCATGGACGCCGAGACTCGATCTGTGTCACTCATCGCGGAAATGGAGAACCCCACTGGTCGTCTCAGGCCTGGAATGTTCGCTTGGATTCAACTACCGAACGCGGCGCCACGCGACGCGATCGTGGCCCCGCAGTCCGCCTTATTGCGGCACGACGGGCGCACGTTCGTATTCGTGCGAATGAGCAATGGTCGTTTCCGTCGCGTGGAGGTGTCGTCCGGATGGGAGGATGGCAGCTCGGTGGAACTGGCAGGTGAGATCGAAACAGGGCAGGAAGTGGTCGACCAGGGCGCCTTTGTCCTTAAGAGCATGCTGCTGCTGGAACAAGAAGCCGAATAGGCCCCACACAAGAAGTTCATTTATGCTGACGGCCCTCATCGAACTTTCGCTCGCCAATCGCGTGTTGGTGATCGTCCTTGTTTTGCTGGTTGCAGCGGGAGGGCTGTATTCCGCCGCGACGCTGCCAATCGACGCGGTGCCGGATATGACCAACGTGCAGGTTCAAGTGATCACCGATGGCGATTCCATGTCGCCACTGGAGGTCGAGCGTTATCTGACCTATCCGGTGGAATCCGCGATGAACGGCCTGGCGGACGTCGAGGAATTGCGCAGCGTCTCAAAGTTCGGGATTTCCGTCGTGACCGTCGTATTCGGCGAAGGGGTGGATATCTATCGCGCTCGGCAATTAGTCAACGAGCGGCTCGTCGAGGCGAACGCGCGAATTGCGGCCGGACGTGGCGAGCCTAAGCTGGGTGCGTTAAGTACAGCCCTCGGAGAGGTGCTTCAATTCGAAGTCCGCGGCGACGGTTACACGCCCATGGAACTGCGTAGCATCTTGGAATGGGACATCGCCCCTCAGCTCCGACGTGTCGCCGGAGTGACCGACGTCAATTCGCACGGCGGACTCTACAAATCCTACGAAGTCGCCATCGATCCGGAGCGACTGGCGAGTTCCGGCATCGCGCTTCAGGAGATTGTTGAATCGCTCGAGCAAAACAATTCCAGCAGCGGGGGAGGCTACATTGCCCATTTTGGCGAGCAACAATTCCTGCGAGGCGAGGCGCTGCTCAAAAGTCTCAAAGATATCGAGAACGTCGTGGTGCGCAGCCGACCGGACAGCGTCCCCATCCTGATCAAGGACCTGTGTGACGTTCGGATCGCCCCCCTTACACGACAAGGGCTCGTCACGCGTGATGGTCGAGGCGAGGTCGTTACCGGAATGGTGATGATGTTGCTGGGCGAGAATTCTCGGACGGTGGTCGAAGCCGCCAAAGAACGCATCGAATCAATCCAAGGCACCTTGCCCGCGGGAGTGACGATCGAAGTCATCTACGATCGCGCGGACTTGATCAATCGGACGCTGCATACCGTGCTGCGTAATCTGGTCGAAGGCGGCGTCCTCGTGATCGTGGTCCTGCTCGTTCTGCTGGGAAGCCTCCGAGCCGGTTTGATCGTGGCGTTAGCGATTCCGCTATCGATGCTCTTTGCCGCAAACCTCATGCAAGCGACGGGGATCACGGCGAGCCTTATGAGCTTAGGAGCGATCGACTTCGGCCTGATTGTCGATAGTTCGGTGATCATGATTGAGAATTGCCTGCGACGGCTCGCTCATCGCCAACCAGAACACACGGTCGCCGACGTCGTCCGTGACGCCGCCGTCGAAGTCCGCAAACCGACAATGTTTGGCGAATTGATTATCGCAGTCGTGTACTTGCCGATCCTGACGCTCGAGGGAACCGAAGGAAAACTGTTTCGACCCATGGCCTGGACGGTGCTGTTTGCGCTGGCCGGATCGCTCGTTTTGTCGCTGACATTAATGCCTGTCCTGGCGTCCTTGCTCTTGCCGTCGAATGTGACCGAGAAGGACGTGCTCTTGCTCCGACTGGTAAAGCGCATTTATCGTCCCTGCCTGACTTTTGCTGTGCACCGTCCCATGCTGATGTCGCTCGTTGCCATCGCTCTCCTCCTCGGTAGTCTGCCGATCGCGGCGCGGCTCGGCGCCGAGTTCATGCCGCGCCTTGATGAGGGAGACCTGCTGATCGAAGCGAATCGCTTGCCCAGCGCTACCCTGGAAGACGCTGTCACGATGTCCGACCGCGTGGAGCATTTGCTCCTCGAGTTTCCGGAGGTAAAGACCGTGTTCTGCAAGACGGGACGTCCGGAGATCGCCAACGACGTGATGGGAGTTCAACAAACCGATATCTGGGTCATGCTCCGACCGACCACCGAGTGGCCCGAACAGAAGTCGCGCGACGTGCTCATCGAAGAGATGTCCGCTCAACTGGCCGA
>JALHLM010000384.1 GCA_022844585.1 Pirellulales bacterium
GCCAGATCAGCGAAGCAGACAACCAGCACTTTCTCGGGCGGACGGAAACGGTGCTGGTCGAAGGGCCGAGCAAAGCCAGCCAGAAGCACGATGACGACGGGCCGATCCTGCAACTCACCGGGCGGACGAATTGCGATCGGATCGTGGTCTTCGAAGGCAATCGCCGTCAGATCGGCCAATTCCTCCCGGTCGCCATCTACGACGCCAACGCCTTCACGCTCTTCGGCGCCGTCGTCACGGAGGAAGTCGGTCCGGAAGTGTATGGAATCTCGTTAAGGAGCTAGCAAGCGATGCATGTTGAGGGAACGATACTCATCACTCATCACTCCGCACTCATCACTTCGTAAGGGCCGTCACGCAGCACCGCCGCCATGCAGATCGAAGTCATTCATCGCTACTTGGACCACCCGACGGAGGCGGCGGGGTGGTTCCATTCGTTAGGGTTGCACGACGCCGGCCGGGCGCATTGGAACTTCGTCCACATGGCCACGGCCGGGGTGACCCTCGACTTGCTGGCCGATATCGCCGGGCAGCTTGAGCAGCACTTGCCAGGCCTGAGCGACCCGGACATGGCGCTCAACAACCTGGACAAGTTCGTCTGCGCCTCGCTGAATCCCCTGTCAACCGTGGCACTCTTCGAGCGCGACCGCGAAGCGCTGCCCACGCTGTTGCAGATGCTCTCGACGAGCCAGCATTTCAGCGATTTGCTGATCGTCGACAGCGCCGCCTACGACTTGCTCCGCATCACCGAAGGCATGCCGGTACGTCGCGAGACGCTCGTCGAGGAGCTCGCCGCCGAAGTCACCGCCTTGGCCGGCGACGATGAAGCCGTGATGCTGACGCTACGGCGCTTCAAACGCCGCGAAAGCCTTCGCATCGCTTATGGCGACATTGTCCGCGGGCAGACGCTGGAAACCGTGACGGCGCAGATCTCCCACCTGGCCGACGCCATCGTCGAAGGCGCCGTTCGCGCCGCACGCAAGAAGCTCGTCATCAAATGGGGCGTACCACGTACTGAATTCGGCGCGCCGGCGCGGTTCGTGGTCCTGGCGATGGGCAAGCTCGGCGGCGTGGAGCTGAATTACTCCAGCGATATCGACCTCATCTTCCTCTACGATCAGGCCGGCAAGACCGACGGCGAGCGGGCGATGACGAACCAGGAATTCTTCGATCGCCTGGCCAAAGAGGTAATGCGGTCGCTGACCGAGATGACCGGGCAGGGCATCGCCTATCGCGTCGATCTGCGGCTGCGGCCCGAAGGGGAACGCGGCCCCATGGTCAGCAGCCTGGAAAGCGCCCTGCATTACTACGACATCCTCGGCCGCACCTGGGAACGCCAGGCGTATGTGAAAGCCCGCGCGGCGGCCGGCGATCTCGGCCTCGGCGCGGAGTTTCTCGGCCGGCTCGATCCGTGGATCTACCGCCGCTACCTCGGTCTGGCCGATATCGCCGGCATCAAGGCCCTCAAACGCCGCATTGAACAGCGCGCCATCCGCGAACGCGCCGATCTGCGCAACGTCAAAACCGGCCACGGCGGCATTCGCGATATCGAATTCGCGATTCAATTCCTGCAACTTCTAAACGGCGGCGACCTGCCGGAACTGCGTACCGGCAATACGCTGCAGGCGATCGCCCGGCTGGAGGAAGTCGGCTGCCTGACGCACCAAGAGCGGATGCTGCTGGAAGATAACTACGGCTTCCTGCGAAAGATCGAACATCGCTTGCAGATCATGTTCGATTTGCAGACGCACTTGCTGCCGGAGGCCGCCCACGAGCTGCGCAAGCTGGCCATCCGCATGGGCTACAAGGACAAACCGGAGCAATCCGCGCTGGCGGCCTTCGAAGCCGACTATCGCACGCGAACGGCCGTGAACCGGCGAATCCTGGATCACTTGCTGCACGACGCCTTCGGCGACGATGCCGAAGCGGAGCCGGAAGTCGACCTCGTGCTCGATCCCGCGCCGGCGCCGGATCGCATCGCGCAGGTGTTATCGAAGTACGGCTTCAAAGATGTCGAGCCGGCGTATCGCAACCTGAACGCCTTGGCGACCGAGCGGATTCGCTTCCTGTCGACACGGCGGTGCCGTCATTTCCTGGCGTCCATCTCGCCGGCGTTGTTGCGAGCCATCGCGGCGACGCCCGATCCGGACTCCACGCTCGTCAACCTGGAAAAAGTCAGCGACTCCCTCGGCGGCAAAGGCGTTCTGTGGGAGCTGTTCAGCTTCAACCCGCCAACGCTCAAGCTGTATGTGGAGCTTTGCGCTTCGAGTTCGTTCCTGTCCGGAATGCTCATCAGCAACCCCGGCATGATCGACGAATTGATGGACAGCCTGGTCTTGAACAAGCTGCCCAAGCTGGAATCGTTGCGCCGCGCGCTCGCGGAACTAACCCGGGCGGCCGAAGACCTCGATCCGATCCTGCACAGCTTCAAGAGCTCGCAACAACTGCGCGTCGGCGTGCGGGATATCCTCGGCAAGGACGACATCCAAACCACGACCGGCGTACTCAGCGATATCGCGCAAGCCTGCCTGGAGCAAATCACCGAGATCGAATACGCCGGCCTCGCGGCGAAATACGGCGAGCCGACCATCTCGGAAGGCCCCCGCGCCGGCGAACGGGCGGAACTGGTGATCGCCGCCCTCGGCAAATTCGGCGGGCGCGAGCTCAACTATCACAGCGACCTGGACATCGTCTTCCTCTTCGAGGCCGACGGCCAGACGGCGCACCCGAAGCGCTCCAAGCGCACCGATACCACCAGCAATCAGCACTTCTTCGGCGAACTGGGGCAACGTATCATCAAAGTCGCCAACCGGCTCGGGCCCTACGGGCGCCTATACGAAATCGACCCTCGTCTGCGGCCCACCGGCAAGAGTGGCGCGCTCGCGACGACGTTCGGGGAATTTGCCCGGTACTACGCTTCCGGCGACGGCCAGTTCTGGGAGCGTCAGGCGCTTTGCCGCGCGCGGGTCGTCTATGGCGAAGCCAACGCGGCGCGTCATGCACAACAACTAATTGAAGCCGCGGCGTTCGAGCATGAGTGGAACGCTTCGCTCGTGACGTCTATCCGCGGCATGCGCAAGCGCCTGGAAGAAGCGGCGCCCGCCGGCAACCTCAAGCGTGGCCGCGGCGGCATTGTCGATATCGAGTTCCTGGTGCAAATGTTGCAGCTCCGCCACGGGTCCGAAAACATCGCCGTCCGCACGCCGAACACGCTCGACGCCTTACGCGCCTGCACGGAACAAGGCATTCTCAGCGGCGACGACGGCGAATTCTTCGCCGAGAGTTATCGCTTTCTGCGGACCGTCGAAGCGCGGATGCGATTGATGCACTCCACGGCCCGAAATGATTTGCCCACCGACGCGACCGAGTTGCTGAAACTCGCGCGCCTCGTCGGCTGCGGCGACGCCGAGCAACTCCAGGCCCGCTGCCAGCAAATGATGGAAGCCACGCGGCGCCGCTTCGACGCGATCTTCGATCAAGCCATGGAGCGGTAAGCGTTCCCCATGGCTTCGATGGCTCACTACCACCGTCCCGAGCGCCTCATCGTCGGCGCGCCGTCTACGCTCGGCGAAGATCGCCTGCCGCTGTTACTAACCGGCATCGCCGGCGTCGCCGGGTACAACGCCCTGCATTACTTTCGCGCTCGCTATCCAGGACAAGTGATTGGCATTCGCCAGCGCGACAATTGGCGCCTTATCGGCGAAGGGGTCGAAGTCTGCAACGCCGAAGACGAAGCCGGGCTGCAGGAACTGTTTCGCCGCTACAAGTTTCGCTCCGTCCTGGATTGCGCCGGTAACTGCGCGCTCAAATCGTGCGAGCTTGATCCGGAGATGGCCTGGCGAATCAATGTTGAAGGGGTGCGGAACCTCATCAAGCTGACCGTCGACGAGGGGATTCGCTTCGTCCACCTCTCGATCGACCTGGTCTATTCCGGCACGCGGACAGGTTGGCATGTCGAGACCGACGTCACCGACCCCGTGACCGAATACGGCAAAACGATGGTCGCCGCCGAAGACTTGATCCTCGAAACCGACCCCGCCGCCTGCATCCTGCGCATCTCGCTCCCGATGGGCGTGAGTTTCAACGGGCACGCGGGGGCGATCGACTGGATTCAGTCCCGCTTCAAGAAACACCGCCCCGCCACGCTTTACTACGACGAGTTGCGCACGCCGACGTACACGGATTGTCTGAACGAGCTCTGCGAAGCCACGCTCGGCAACGATCTCACCGGCCTCTTTCACGCCGGCGCGCCGCGCGCCTTATCACTCTACGAAATCGCCCAGGTGATCAATCGCATCGGCGGCTACGACCCAAGCCTCCTGCACGGCTGCCTCCGCCACCAGGCCGGCCCCATCCCGCCCCGCGCCGGCGACGTCACGATGAACTCCAGCAAACTCGCCAACGCCCTCGGCTACGAACCCTTCCACCCTTGGCCCCACGACGAACACCTCACGCCCACCTACCGCGAATGGCACATGGAACGCGGCGGCGGCATCGACGGATCAAAGGAACTACTAACCAAGGTCCTCTACAAAAACCCGCTAAGACGAAGCACGACCTTAACAATTTGAACCGCGGGAGACAGTTTGAAGTTTTGATTGTTAAGTTTTAAGTGGGGACGCCTTCGCGGACCCTGAAAACTGAACACTGAAAACGTCAAACTCCCCTCCTTCGCTCAAACATCGTCTGTCGTCCATTTTCCCGCGATCCGCCGCCACATCACACCATTCGGGTTTTTGTTCCTGAGCGCGGGTGGCAAGCGGTGTTCGCGGACGTTGTCGTAGCATTGCAACGCGGCGAAGCGCAACAGCGACGCCGGAATGCCGACGGCGGTGAAACCCGGATGTCCGGTCGCGGGATAAGGACCGCCGTGTTGCATGGCGGGTGAGACCGCCACGCCGGTCGGCATCTTGTCGTTTAGCAACCGGCCGACTTTTTCCCGCATGATTGGCGCAATCGCGTTGTAACTGGCGTCGTCCGCACCTTGCGTGTCGGAATAAATCGAGCCGGTGAGATTGCCTTCTAACGTGCGCAGAATCGCCTCGGCTTCCACGACGTCGCTGGCGACCACGAACAGCGAAGCGTTGCCAAACGCCTCCGTTTGAAACGTGTGCGGATCAGCCAGAAACTTGACGCCATCGACGCGCAACAATGTATTTGAGTAGCGATATCCGGCGCCCTCAGCCGACTTGGCGCCAGCGAGCGCCTTCGCCCCCGCCTTGACCAGCTTGGCGACGTTCGCCGCAAGACCGTCTCGCACGCCGGCGGAAAGCAACGTGCCAACCGGCGCTTGAGCGAATTTCTCCGCCATCGTCGTGGCGAATTTCTCGGCATCGTCGCTCGCGAGCAAGATCACCAATCCGGGGTTCGTGCAGAACTGCCCCGCGGCCATCAAACAACTGGTTGCGAAATCGCCGACCACCTGGTCGAAGCGCTCCCGCAACGCGCCGGGCAGAATGACGACCGGGTTGATGCTCGACATCTCCAAGTAGATCGGCTTGCCAGCCGCGTCGGCCGCTTGCTTGAGGCGCATCCCACCCGAGCGACTACCCGTGAACGCCGTCGCGCCGATGCGCGGATCGGCCGCCATTCGCAGCCCGTCCTCAGGCGCGATTTCGTACAGCATCTGGACCGACCCCGGAGGCAAGCCGGCCGTCTGCGCCGCGAGATGCGATTGCTCCGCGAACAACCGCGCTGTCGTCGGATGGCAGGGGTGCGCCTTGGCAATCACCGGATTACCCGCGGCAATGGCGGTCGCGAAGTCTCCACCCGATACGCCCCCATAGGCCAGCGGAAAATTGTTCGGCCCCAGCACGAAGACTGGGCCGAGCGGGCCGAACATCGAGCGGATGCCGGCCGGCGCGTCGATCGTCGGCATCGCCCAGGAGCCTTCCCGAGCGGCCCCGGCGGCCAAACGCAATTGATTCACCGTCCGCGGCAGTTCCACGTCGGCCAATCGCGGCGACCGCGGGTAAGCGGTCTCCAAGTGCGCTGCGGCAACGATCGCCTCGGCGTGCTGCTCGATATTGGCAGCATAAGTCTCCAAGAACGTCGCCAACGCCTCGCCAGGGAGCGACCGCATCGCATCGGCAGCCTGCCGGGCCGCCTGGAGCGCCGCCTCGCAATCAGCCCAGGCACTGCGGGGATAGGCATCCGGCAACAACTCTCC
>JALHLM010000385.1 GCA_022844585.1 Pirellulales bacterium
GCACAAACAAAATAGAGCCAGACGCGGGAGCGCCTGGAGTGAATCGTAAGCGTCGTCGACAGTTCACTCCGGGCGCTCACGCTTCCGGCTCGAAAAATTCTCGGATGCGCGTGAATGCGCGACTACGGTGCTCCGATGTTCGAGTCGAAGACCCGCACGGATTTCCAGGTGCTCTTGTTTTCTTCGATGAACTGCAGGTGCCGCGGGTGCGTCTGGTACTCGTCGTGGGCGGCGCGGTTCTTGAAGACCACGTGCAGGCCCACGTCGAAATCGCGGACGTTCACCGGGCGATCGAGGTCCTCGGCGATGATGCCGGCCGAGTAGTAGACCGTGCCGTCGTGGTCGTTCAGGTATTTGTCGCAGGCCGCGGCCAGTTTGGCGCGGTTTTCGGGCGTGCTGTCATTCAGCGTGAAAAAGACCATGTGCGCTAACATTGGTTCCGCGGCTTCTCCCTTCTCGTCGGGGAAGGCGGCGGCGCGATCCGGCAGCAGCCCTCCCTGAATGGTGATGATGGCGAACAACACGGCCCCGACGGCCGACAACAAGGCCCAGCGTTTCATCGCGGCGATCTCCAGTGGCGAATGGGAACGAAGGACCGGCGAATATAACGCTTTTGCCGCGCGAGGTCGAATCTCCCGCGCCGCGGAGGCAGAGGAGTTAACCGCGAAATGCGAGAAAGGGGCGCGAAAAGGGCGAGGGCGATGATCGTCCGATGGAGACGAGTACACTAGCCCGACGCGCCAGCGAGGGGGAGTTGACGGTGGAATCTGAGTAAACGTCGTACACAGTTCCGCGGTCCGCTCCCCTCGCTGGCGCGTCGGGCTAGTGAAAAAAATTCCGCGACGGGACGGCGGTCGGATCCATTTCGCGTGATTTCGCGTATTTCGCGGTTACAACCGTTTCAATTAAGCCCATTTCGCAACTGTGGATTTGACATCCCCTCAAGAGTGACCTAGGGTTTCTTAGCCTGAAGTGCAGGCACACTCATCTCAAGCGACCCGTTCGGGTAAATCTGGAAGGTAGGTGGTAACCATGTCTAAGCTGTTCGAGTTCCTCCGCGATGAAGATGGGGCAACCGCCGTGGAATACGCGGTGATGCTCGCGCTAATTTTGCTGGTGGCAATTGGCTCCATTTCGACGCTCGGCGCGCAATCCGGCGGCATGTGGGGCGGAATCGACGGCGATTTGACCGCCGCTGGCTTCGGCAACTAGGCGTCGCCTTGGGCGGCGCCGCTGGCAACTAAAGCACTTAAATCTGGCGGTGCGCGCCGAGGCCTGGCCGCGTAAGTGGTTAGGTAGCCGGTGTTTTCGCTTGTTTGCGTCGTTTTGGCCAGCGCGGGCGCCTGAGTATTTGCCGAGGTTTGGCCGGCTTGATAAGATGACGTGGTCACAAGCCACGAAGCCTGCGGGAACAGCGGCGGGATCATCCGTCGTCTCCCCACCATTGCCATGCACGACCACTCCGGGTGGTACTTATACCTGGGTCGCTGGGCCGGTGTGCGCGTTAAGCTGCACGCCTCGTTCGTGTTCTTGGCGGTGCTGCTGGTCTATACCGCGACGCTGCCTTCTCCAGCGCCGGCTCATGCCGCCTGGCACGCCTTGTTGACCACGCTGCTATTGTTTGCCAGCGTCGTCCTCCATGAATTTGGCCATTGCCTCGCTGCCTGGCGGCTCGGCGGCAGCGTCAGTCAGGTGGTGCTCTTTCCACTCGGCGGTCTGGCCTCGGCGCATTTTGACGGCGAACCCCAGGACGAGATGCGCGTGGCCATGGCGGGCCCGACGGCGAATCTGCTGGTGTGCCTGGGCTTGCTGCCGGTAATGTGGTCGATGGACGTTGAACTGATTCGATTGTTCCACGTGCTGCGGCCGCCGGCGCTGGGCGAGGCGATGTCGCTGCGCCTCGTTCTGGAGACGGTCTTCTACCTCAATTGGCTATTGACGATCGCGAATTTGATTCCGGCCATGCCTTTGGATGGCGGCCGAATTCTGCGCGCGGCACTCACGCCTTCGGTCGGAGCGAATCAGGCCTCGCTGGTGACGGCGCGGACCGGCCAGTTCATTGCCCTGATTTTGCCGCTGCTGGCTTGGGGGGTCGGCGTGTTCGACGTCGGCGCCAACTTCTGGGCGCCGGTGGCCGTCGTCAGCATTTTGCTGTTTTTCAGCGCGAAGCAGGAAATCGAACGGCTGATGGACTCCGAGCAGGACGAGGGGGGGCCGTTCGGATACGATTTTTCGCAAGGCTATACCAGCCTGGAGCGCCGCCTGGCCCCGCCGACTCCGCGACGCAAGAACACGGTGCAACGCTGGCTGGAACGCCGCCGCCGCGCCCGTGAGCAGCGTCGGCTAGAGACCGAAGCCATGGAAGAGCAACGCCTCGACGGCATCCTGGCCCGCTTGAACGAGGTCGGCATCCAGAACCTCAGCTCCGAAGAACGCGACATTCTGCGTCGCGTCAGCCAGCGCTACCGCAATCGACAGTAGTTCGCCGACGGAGGTGCGCGAACCGCGGTTGCGTGCAAGCACTCCGGTAAGTCGTTGGGACGTTCGTTCCCATACTAGCCCGTAGCGCCAGCGAGGGGGAGACGACCACGGCGATCGCTTGACGTGAACGCCAGACCGACTCTCCGTTTTGAAACGATCGCACTCGATCGTCGTAGCAATGTCCGCTCGGCGTATTCGTTTAGAATGTCAGCAACGCCCTCTCCCCCTCGCTGGCGCTACGGGCTAGTGTGACGCTTCGTACACTTGGAGTCGTATATGGACCCGAATCTGATCGAGCGCTACGCCTCCGGCGGGCCGCTGGTGCAGCAGGCTATTGAAGGGATCAGCCACGCGGAAATGAATGCGTATCCCGTGCCTGGGACGTGGAGCATTCAGGAGATCGTGTTGCACCTGATGGACAGCGATCTGATCGGGGCCGACCGCATGAAGCGGGTCGCTGCCGAGGAACATCCCACGCTGATTGGCTACAACGAGACGCTGTTCGCAAAATGTCTCTATGCGCCCGAAATCGACGCGAGGCTGGCCGCGGAGATTTTCGCGTTGAACCGCCGGATGACGGCCGCCATGTTGGCGCGACTGCCGGACGCGGCGCTCGCCCGGACCGGCTATCACAACGAACACGGCGACATGACCTTGGAGCAGTTTCTGAACAACTACTCCCAGCACTTGGACCATCACCTGAAGTTTATCCGCGAAAAGCGGCGGCTGCTGGGCAAGGGGTGATTTGGGCCATCCAGGAGTTAGCCCGCGAAACACGCGAAACACACGAAAGGGAAGAGATCCGAGTGTTTCATTTTATGATGAATCGTTTTGGGACGACGGTCCGGCCGCCCCGTTGGGGCTACCCGGCGCCTATTGTCGTTTCTTCCAGGGGTTTCGCTTCGCTCTACCCCTGGCTACTGACGGTCGCCCCTGTTGGGGCTTGGATTCGCAATTGGGGCTTGTATTCACCCGCCCGACACTGGATTCCCCCACTCGATACTGAATTTGTCCATTCGAAGATCGATAGGTGACTTAACGGAATTCCTTTCGTGTGTTTCGCGTGTTTCGCGGACTATAAAAATGCTCGGGAAGCCCCCTCTGCTGGGTCTTGGGTCGCCCTATCTTCTCTAGGAGAAATGCCACTCGGGCGTTACTCTTTTCCGACCTTCGCGATGGCGATTTCGACAGGGAAGTTCGTCGATTCGTTTCGCGAGGAAGCTTGGATTCCACGCCGCATCCCGTCGCGGCGTGCTGGGAATCTCGATCGATTGACCCTGGCATGGAGGCCCCGCGAGCATGGAGGCTCTTTTTCCACGGCTGCTGGTCTGCGCAGTCGCCTTGGCGTCGTTAGGCGCCAGTCACCGGACCCCGAATTTTGTCGTCAATGCTTCGACGCCTAAACTGGCTCAGGAGATCGGCGCGGCTGCGGAGAAATACCGCGTCGAAATGGCCGAGCTTTGGCTCGGGCACACGTTGCCGGATTGGTCGCAGCCCTGCCCGATTACGGCCGACGTCGGTGAAAAAGGCGCCGGCGGCGTGACCAGCTTCGTGTTCGATCGCGGCGAGGTTTACCGCTGGGAGATGGCCGTCCAAGGCACCCGGGAGCGCGTGCTCGATTCCGTGCTGCCGCACGAAGTAACGCACACGATTTTCGCCTCGCACTTTCGGCAGCAGTTGCCGCGCTGGGCCGATGAAGGCGCCTGCACCACGGTCGAGCACAACAGCGAACGCGACAAGCACCGGCATCTGCTGGTGCAGTTTCTGCAAACCGGTCGTGGGATTGCCTTCAACGACATGTTTCGCATGAAGGAGTATCCGCACGACATCCTGCCGCTGTACTCACAGGGACATGCGCTCGCGCAGTTTCTGATTGGCAAGAAGGGGCCGAAGGCATTCGTGCGATTTGTCGAAGAAGGATTGGATACGGACGATTGGGCGGCGGCCGTCGACAAGCATTACGGATTCCACGATCTCAGCGAACTGCAAACCGATTGGCTGGCCTGGGTGAAGCGAGGTTGCCCGGAAGAGATCGCGATTCCGGAAGTCGAAGATCCGTTGGACTCGTCCCCGACCTTCGTCGCTGCCAGTCTGCGTGGCAACGCGATCGAGCGTCAACCGCGCCCGACTCCGAATCTGATCTACCGCGCCCAGAACGCGCCGCCCTCCAAGAAAGCGAAATCGGAGGCCGCGCCGCGACCGGCAAATGGCGTGTCGACAGACGGCTGGCGGGCTCCGGTCGGAAATCGTCGGATGCGCTCGCTGTCCGGTGATTCGCCGATGGCGGAGCCGCCTGTCGAGGCCGATCCGGTGGTGGACGACCAGCCGACCGCAACGACGGACGATGTGGCGCGGGAAGTCATCTTCGAATGGCGCCGCGACGACCATCGGGTCAGGTAGGCGGCGAGAAGTAGAAGATGTACTTCGAGACCTGGAAGAAGACCGGGGCGGCGAAGCAGATCGAGTCGATCCGGTCGAGCACGCCGCCGTGCCCTTCGACCAGCGTGCCGTAGTCGCGGACGCCGCGGTCGCGTTTGATGGCCGACATGGTGAGTCCCCCGGCGAAGCCCATCAGCGCCGTGGCGAAGGAGAGGATCGCGACCTGAAAGATGTTGAAGGGCGTGGCCCACCAGAACATCATGCCGAGCAGCGTCGTGGCCCCGATGCCGCCGAGCATGCCGGTCCAGGTGCGTCCCTGATGGATGGCCGGCGCAATCACGTAGCGGCCGAACAGCTTTTCGGCGGCCAGGTGCAGCACGTCGCCGAGCTGCACGATCAGGATGAAGAAGAACATCAGGCGCGCGTTGCGCGTCAATCGTTCCTGGGCGTTCAGCGCCGGCCGCGCGTCTGACGCAGGACTTGCGCTGGCGGCTACGACAGGCGTGGTCTCCGCCGTGGGCGAATTCATGGCAATCTGCTGCTCATCCAGGCTGAGGATCGCAGGAGCGTAGCTTAGGCAGTAGACGCAGATCATCAGGCCGGCCTGGATCTTCGCGGTCCGTTCCAGGAACCGCTTGAAATCGCCGGCAAACGCGACCCGGGCGGGGATGAACAAGAACGCGTACACCGGAATGAGGATGCTGTAGAGCGGCTCGCGGCGCATGCCGACGAGGATGAATTGCAACGGCGTGAAGATGAAGAACACCCAGAACAGCGCGCGGTGATCGGCAATGCGCGTGGGCGTGAGGGTGATGAATTCGCGCAGCGCCCAGAAGGAGATCACGCCGAACAGGATCACGGTCGCCGAGTAGCCGAGCAGAAAGGCCGTGGCCAAGGCCGCAGTCATAATCCACCAGGCGTTCACGCGGCGGTTGAACTTGGCCACGATCGCCGGGTCCATGCCGTTGTCGACCTGGCCGCGCAGAATCCTCCCCACGAGCGTGGCGACGCCCAACGCGACGAACACGCCGAGAACAAGAACGAGCGTGTAGCGATCGTAAAACTGCACGGATGGCTCGGGAGTTTGAAGTGTTCAGTGTTCAGTGTTCAGTTTTCAGTGTTTCGTGCGGAGATTCGTCACTTGACGTTCTACACTAGCCCGACGCGCAAGCGAGGGGGAATAAGCGCGGTTCGGCGTTTCGACGTTTACTCCCCCTCGCTTGCGCGTCGGGCTAGTGTGATTCGGAATACGTTTACG
>JALHLM010000386.1 GCA_022844585.1 Pirellulales bacterium
AACGATGGCGACGGGAAGATTTCCGAGCGCGAATTAGACACGGCGCAGCGTTCCTTGCGGCAACTGGATCGCAATGGCGATGGCGAACTGACGCCGAACGAATTCGGCGCGCCGGGACAGCCAATGCGGCCGGTGGCGGATCGCCGCGAGGGCGGACGTCCCGACGATGAAGGTGACCGCGGCGAACGCGAACGAACGGACGGAGATCGCGAACGACGCGGACCAGGTGGACCGCCCGAAGCGGAACGCGGTGATCGAGGTGACTTTCGCGGACCAAGCGGGCCGTATGGACCAGGGCCTCGCGGAGGCATAATGGGGCCGCGGGGCGGGTTTGGCCGCGGCATGGGTCGTCAAGGCGGCGGACCTCCGTTTGGTTTTCCTGGTGGCGGCCCACGTCCCGAGGGAGGCTTGCCGGCCCCGGTCGAGGAATTCTTTAATCAGCTCGACCACAATCACGACGGCAACGTGGATCGCGAAGAGCTGCGGGAGATGTTCCACTCGCCCGGGCCAGGCGGACGTCGTGGCGAAGGGGGACCGCCGCCAGGCCCCCGGACGGGCGGACGCCGACCAGCCGTCGAAGTCTAACGCCGAAGTTCCATCCGGCAGCTTGCCGATGGTATCACTTAAGGCGGTTGTGCGCGCCTGGCTGGAACGCCGGGCGGCAAACCTCTCTTGCGCATTTCATCGCGCCGGAGTATGATTCGCCGCTCCAGCTTGCCAGGGAAGGCTAACTTATGCTGTTTGCCAATCGCGATGAGCGCCGCCGTCGGCTTTTGACGGACGAGACGGCCGCCGACGCCGCGACCGAGGAAGTGCGTAGCCTGGGAAAGGGAGACGCCCCGACGGTGGCGTATTCGTCCGGTGCACTGCATGTGAATCGCGCGCGGATTACCGATCTCTGCCCGCAACGCCCCTGGGTGCTGGCAGTTTCTTTCCTGGCCGGGCTGCTGATCGTCGCGGGGTTGGAAGCGCTCTACTACTGGATGCCCGCGCTTTCGGCGCAGACCACGGACGGCCGGATCGAAGCGTTCGATTTGGACGGCGAAGGCAGCCTCGCGGTTTGGTTCTCATCGATGACGCTGGCCGCCGCGGCGATGGTCTCGTTGCTCGTGTACTCCATTCGGCGACATAAGGCCGACGACTACCACGGCGGTTACCGCATCTGGGTTTGGGCGGCGATGTGCTGGCTGGTGATGAGCATCGACGAATGCGGCAGCCTGCACGAAGCCTTCAAAGAAATGATGTCGCACTTGACCGGCACGCGCATCGCTGGCGACGGTTCGTTGTGGTGGGCGGGCGCGTACCTGCTGATCCTCGGCACGGTCGGCGCGCGATTGCTGCTCGATATGCGCGGCTGCCGCAGCTCAATCGCGGCGTTTTTTGCGACGGCCGTCGCCTATGGCGTGGCCGTGGCCGCGCAGCTTGGCTGGGTGTTACCCGAATCCGGCGCGCGCGGCGTGATGCTCGAAGAAGGCGCCGAAATGGTCGGCAACTTGTTCCTGACACTCGCGATGGCGATTCACCTGCGCTATGTCTGCCTCGACGCCGATGGCAAAGTGATCGCGCGGCCGAAGAAGGTGCGTCAACCGAAGGCGAGGAAGGAAGCCAAGCCCGCCGCCGATGACGACGCCGACCAGAAATCGGCCGCCGCGCGCCGCCGCAGCGACGTGCCCGCCACGCCAGCGCCCACCATGGTCACGCAAAGGGCGGCCGCGCTCGTGGAGAAAACCACGGCCCCGACCAACTCCCTGGCAGCGTCCCTCGCCGCACGCCACAGCGGCCAGCAACTCCGCGTCGATCCACCTCAATCCGACCTCGGCAACCGCAAAATGTCCAAGGCGGAGCGCAAAGCAATGCGCAGAATGCAACGCGTGGATCAGGATGATGAGGATGAATGAATAAGTTTGAAGTCATTGAGTAGTTAGAAGTTTTCAGTGTTCAGTTTTCCGTGGAGCTTTTGACACTTCGCGAACTGATTGCCATAGACTTTTCGTGCCTTTCGCGCTTTTCGTGGTTCCAAACTTCTCTCTCCCCTCCTCGCGTCTCAGCGCCTCCGCGGTTCAAAACGAACTCCCCTTTCCGTGCCTCCGTGACTCTGTGGTGCAGCCTTCCTACGGCGTCAGCCGGTACTCAGGCGAGTCGATCAGCTCGATCTGAATCGTCCGCTGCGTCGCGCCATTCCGCATCCGATCGACGCGCGTACTCAGTTCGTCCGCAGTCGGCGTGCGGCCCAGGTATTGCTGATACCAGCCGGTGATCAGGTTGCGGAAGTTTTCGTCACTGCGGGTGAAGCCGAACACGACTTGTTGCCGTGAGAGCTGTCCGCCCGCCAAGCGCGTCGTCCAGTAATCGAGCCCCGCGGCGTCCGGTTCGCGTCCCAACAGCCGGCGGTAAAGTTCCGTAACCCAAAGCGTGTTCGTGCCGCCCGCCGAGGCGAAGAACTCGGCCGAGGCGATGATGTTCGCCACGACATTGTCGGGCCCGCCGTCCGTTTGCCAGACGGCGCGATAGTAATTCACGCCCGCCTGTTCCGCTTCGCGAAGCAGGTAGTCGCGATAGTACTGGCGAATGATCGGATCGAGCCGCTCGGCGCTTTCGAAGATGCCGGAGGCCACGGTGCCGTACGATTCTCCGGAGTTGATTCGCGCGACCCAGTAGTCGAGCCCGGCCGGTTCCGGCGCACGGCCGAGAACTTGTTGATAGAGCTTCGTCACAATGTCGGACGTATCCGGAATCGCTTGCCCGCCCGCGCCGAGGACGTCTTCGTTGGCGAAGAACGAGGCCAGGTGGAAACCGTTTAGAAACTGCGATTCGTCTTCGACGATCTGATCGACCAACGTGCCGCTCGTGGTGAAGCGGCGAATCAGGTTGTTGCGCCCGTCGGGCCCTTGGCTGGTGATGACGCGTTCAATCATGCCGTCGCCGTCGAGGTCCGCGCCGACGCCGCGGATCGGCGAACTGCTGCTGGCGTCGGTGTAGCCGTCGAAGTTGGCCAGCAGCGTGCCAGTGCGGCCATCGAACAGTTCGACGCGCGAATCGCCGCTCGGTCCCTGCGCGGCGATGATGTCAGGCGTACCGTCGTCGTTGATGCGTCCTGCAGAGACAAATACGCCGCCGCGGAAGGCCGCGTCGAACGGCAACACTTGCTGCACCGGCGTGTAGCTCGGCAAGTGCGCGGTCACGTCGTACACCCGCACCGTGGCCCGCATGCCGGACCCGGAACCGACGACGATGTCCGCTTTGCCGTCGCCGGTGAAATCTGCCGCGGCGACGCTCGAACCACCGATGAATTGATCGCCGAAAGGACTGAATTTGCGGTACGGCGCGCCGGCGAATGGCGCGCCCGAGTTGGCGATAATGTTGTTCCGATAGACGCGCACCTCCGACGGACCGCGACCCACCGACGTGATGATGTCGTTGCGGCCGTCGCCGTCAACGTCGCCCACCGCGACATACACGCCGCCGATGAACCCAGCGTCAAAGGCCTGGAAGTGATACTGAGGCAACTCCGCGCCGCTGGTGACATCAAAGACACGAATCTCCGGCGCATGGCTTCTGCCCGGCGCGGTCACCAATTCGGGAATGCCGTCGCCGTTGAGATCGCCGAGCGCGACGCGCACGCCTTCCTTGTAGTTCGCCTCGTAAGCCAGCAGCCGCACCGATTCTTCGAGCGACAAGGCGTCAAGCAACAGCACGCTCGGCACGCTGGTCGCGCCGGCGTCGGCGCCCGCGGCCAACAGGTCGAAGTAGTTGAATTCTTCGATATCCGTGAAGCCGACGCGCTGGCGATTCGTAAACGTCCACGCGCCTGTGCCTGGAGCGGTGAAATTGAGCCGGCGTCCCGTCGTGCCGGTGAAGTCGATCTCCAGTCGATCGCCCGGCAACACGCCCGTCGGGGGACCGCCGTCGACGAAGTACTCGGTGACTTCATTGGGCGAAACGAAGAACTCGTCGAGTCCGCCCAACCCGCGCGCGTCGAGATGTTCGAGCGTCGCGTCGTAGTTGATCGTCGCCCCGGCGCCGGTAATGGTGGTCCCGCCCAGGTTGAAGGTCTCATCCACATCGGTGCCGACCAGAATCAAACGATCGTCGCCGTCGCCATCCTGGAACGTCAACACGGCGGCCAGCGGCGCCTGCACCGTGGCCGTATCATTGCCTGCACCGCCCGCCACGACGGTGACGATCGTCGCGGAGATCGATAGCACGTTGATCGAGTCGTTGCCGTCGCCGGCTTCGATGCGCAGGTGTTCGACCTCGTTGTCGTACGTGACCGACGTGCTCGATCCGCTGACCTTTGTGGCTTCCACGGACAGCGCGTCATCGCCGGTCGTGCCGCGCACCGTGAGGAAATCGAGGATGCCGGTGCCAGCGTGGTAAACCGTCGGCGGCAAGGCGGCCGTGATCGTGATAGCGGCGGTGTCGGGCCCTGCGCCGGCGAAGAACTCCAGCGACGCCAGGCCCGGCATGGCTTGAGTGACGAGAACGTCGAGCAGGTCTGCAAGATCCGCCGCGCCGGAATCGAGCCGCACGTCGATGTCCGTCTTCGCTAGGAATTGATGCGTCACAAACGCCGCGTTGCCGCTGCGGATCTGATGCGCAGTCGGCTGGAACACGCCGTTTTCGTAGAACACGTTGTCGGCCGAGTTGTTCGGCGCGACCCAGTTCAACTGCGTCACCGGCAACGCATCTTCAATATTCTCCAGCGTCGCGTAACGAGCGGTGAGCGTCGGCCCGAAAGTGATCGTCCCGCTGTTCGGACCATTGGGCTGATGCGTCTCGTTCGCCAGCGGCGGCTGATTGCCGGAGAAGGCGAGCACATCGCCGCTCACATGTCCGCCGCCGACGTAGTCGAGGAAGACGTTCAACAACGTCGTACCGTCGTGAATGAAGTTCAACCGATCATCGCCAGCGCCGCCCTGGAAAGACAGAATGGCCGTCGGAATCAGATCGCGAAACTTGAACACCGGCCCGTCTTGCACTTGCAGCGTGCCGGAATTCGCCGTGTCGCCGGTGTGAACGATGCTTGTGCCGCCGCCAGCGTCGTGGAGCATGGTCAGGACAACAATTTGCACCGTCGAAGAAGACAACTCGCCGGCCTCGATGCCGTCGAAGTCGATCGGCCGTCGGCCAATGGCGGTGACCGAGCCCTCCGCCACGGTGACATTATTGGCTTGCGCGTCGATCTTGAGTGAGTCAGCCGCGGCCTGCGCATCGCCATGAATGATGAAACGTGTCGCGGCAGATGGAATGACGTTGAACACGTCGTCGCCGCCCTGGCCGAAGACTTCGAGTTCCTCGGCATTCGTGTAAATGATCGGCGTCGTCGCGCCATTTACGGCGTTCCCGGTGATGAACAGCTCGTTCGGCGTGTCGCCCGTGAGCACGATCAATCGGTCCAATGCGCCGGACTCCAGATCTGCGCTGAACAAAGGCAGCGGACTCGAGGCGTTGATCGTCACGCGATCGTCCCCGGCGCCGGTGAATACGCGCAGCACTGTCATGAGCGGCATGTCGATGGTCGTGGCGACGCTCACGATATCACCGAGATCGGCGCCGAATTGGCCCGTGTTCACGACGACTTCCACCTTGCTGGCGAAGTCATGGGTGAGGAAGGCGTTGTTGCCGCTGGAAATGCGGTGCGCTTCCGGGATCGCTGAACCGTCGCCATAGGCGACTTGATCCGCCTGATTCGAAGGCGTGTTGAAGACATACCCGAACGCCAGCATCGAGTCGGTCAGCGCTTCGATCGCCGAGTAGCGAATCGACATCACGCTGTCGAGGTTGTACAGGCCGGCGTTCGGCCCGGTGGCCGTGTGCAGCTCGACCACGACGAGGTTGCCGCCCCCGGACAAAGCGAGCGAGTCTCCAAAGCTCGAGTTCTGCGCGCCCGAGAAGTTGATCTCGGCGTCCAGCAGCACCGAGCCGGTGTTGATGATCTCCAGGCGATCGTCGAGGAATGAGCCTTCCACGTTGATCGGCACGTTGTCTCGCAGGTTGAACAACGAATACGTCGCGCCTCCTTGCACTTGGATGACGGCGTTGTGTGCATTGTCGGTGTTAGATCGGAAGAGCGT
>JALHLM010000387.1 GCA_022844585.1 Pirellulales bacterium
ACCGGCGGGTCGGCGCTGGGCATGACGCAGGGTCTGGCCCACGTCGAGGCATGTCTCCAGGAATCGAAGCGGTTTCTGGATGATCTCGTCGCGCTCGGTCAAACGGGCGCGGTGCAAATGGAACCGGCCCGCGTGGAACTCGCCGGCGTGATCGACGAGGTGCGGTTCGAGCAACAGCCGCTATTCGATTCGAAAGGTATCCAAGTGCATATCGGAGCGGCGTTTCCGACAGTCTGGTGCAATCGCAATCGTGTCAAGCAAGTCCTGACGAACTTGATGCGGAACGCCGCGTTGCATGGCTGCGACGCCAGGACGCCAGTGATCCGCGTCGAGCAAATGGATTGCCCACCGCGGTTCCGGACGAAGTACGGTGAACAGGCGTGGATCCGCGTCGTTGATAACGGGCCAGGCATTCCCGCACCGATGCGCGAGAAAATCTTCCTGCCCGGCCGCCGATTGGCAAATGCGGCGGCGGAGGGAAGCGGGATGGGGCTGGCCATTGTGCGGCGTGCCGTCGAGCATTTCGGCGGCTACACGGGCGTGGACGACACGACTTCACCCGGCACGGCGTTCCTGGTCTCGTTTCCTTTGGCCGATTTGGTTCCGCAGCCGGATATTTGAAGTTAAAGGCATGGCGCGTCGCGAGTTGCGACCACACGTAACACCCGTTACACTGGCCGAAGCGGGCGTTGCGAGGCAGTTTTGGCGGCGTCCCAATCCATTCGCAAACCGTGTTAAGCCGATCTCGATTCCGAGTTCCACAAGGACGTGATTGAGTACCTCGATGCATTTCCCACGCGTCCATTGGTCGGAAGGGATGTTCCTTGTCCCTCAGCACTTCCAGGCCGCTGATGCGCATTGGGACGAGGCGATCCGCCAGCGCGGACACTGGGACGTGCCGTACCACTACGGCGTGCATCGCATCGAGTTCAGCGTTACGGCGCTGGAAAACAAGCGGATTCAACTCAACGTCTGCGAAGCGCGATTCCGCGACGGCGCATGTGTCTCGTATGGCGCGGGCATGGGCCCTGGCGTGCCGGATGCCAGCGCCGGCGCTGCGGCCTCTGCGTTGCCGTCAGTGGGACTCGAAGAAGCGTTTGCACGCTCCGACGTTGCCCGCGTCTACTTGGCACTCCCTTCGCAACGCATCGGCCAAGGCGGCGCCAATGGCGCTTCGCGCCGCTTTAGTGTCGCCAGCCGTCCGCTATTGGATGAAGCCGGCGATACCGAAGAAGAAATCGAGTTTCGCGACTTCAACGCCCAGTTGATGATCGTCCCGCACGATCCGTCGCTGGTCGGCGATCCTCCGCAGTTACAGGGCTACGATTTGCTGCAGATCGCCCAGGTCAAGCGGACCGGCGATTCGCGGCCGACGCCGGAATTGAGCGACACGTTCTTTCCGCCGGTGCTGGCGATCGACGCCTGGCCGCCGCTCGGCCGGGAATTGATTCTCGGCCTGTACGACCGCATCGGCGCGAAGCTGGAAGAGCTTTCGGCCAACATCGCGAACCGCGGCATCGGCGCCGACACGCAACACGCCGGCGACGTGCAGCGGATGTTTCGCCTCTCGCGTTTGTACGAAGCGCACACCTCGCTGAACGTGTTGTGCCACGCGCGGGGCGTGCATCCGTATCTGGCCTATCACGAAATGTGTCGGATTCTGGGGCAGCTTTCGGTGTTTCATCCGAATCTCCGCCCGCCCGAGATCCCGGCCTACGATCACGAGGACCTGGCCGGCATCTTCCGCAAGATTCGCGAGCAGATCGAGTTCCTGCTCGACGGCATGGTCGAGAACTACCAATGCGTGTACTTCGTTGGCGAGGGACGCGGCATGAGCGCGCGGCTGCGGCCGGAATGGCTCGGCGCAGGCTGGGAATGGTATGTCGGCGTCCGGCACGCGGAAATGAACGACGCCGAATGCCGCGCCTTGCTCCCGCAGTTGAATTGGAAGATCGCCAGCGAAGCGGAAGTGGAAATCATTTTCACGGGACGTAAACGCGGCCTGGATTTGATGGATATTCTCCGCGCGCCGGCGTCGATTCCGGCCAGCGAACAGGAATGGAGCTTTTACCAGGTGCAACGTCAGGGACCGGCGTGGGACGCCGTGGCGCGCGAGCGGACCCTGGCGATGCGTTTGGCGGAGCGCTTGATCGGAAACAAAGATAACTTAAAGGGAGGCCGCGACCTGGTGTTGGGTCTCCCGAACAATCGCAAGGTGACGCTGCAGTTCGCCCTCTTTGCGGTGCCGGTCAAGACATGACCCCCAATTTCGCCCAAGCCGTCGATCCCGTCTTTCTGCACGTCCTGCGGCTCGTCGAGCGCTTGGACGCGGGCGAGAATCCTGATCCCGCGGAGGCGAAGCGCGGTATCGACGCAACGCTGCAACAGGCGGCCGCGGCGCTGGCTCATTCGGCTCAGGCGAAGGAATGGGAAATCGCCAAATACGGTCTGGTCGTGTGGATCGACGACCTGCTGATCAACTCACAATGGGAACACTACCAGGAGTGGGCCGACAATTACTGCCTGGAGGCGGAGTTGTACGGCATCCGGCTGGCGGATGAAAAGTTTTACTCGGAAGCCGAAACGGCCAAGAAACTGACGTCCAGCGACGCGTTGGAAGTATTTTACGTGTGCGTGGTGCTGGGCTTTCGCGGCATGTACCGCGACGCCTTCGGCGCTGAACGCACCGCGGCTTCGCTGGGACTGCCGTCGACGCTGGAAGCCTGGACGCAGGAAATCGGCAAGTCGATTCGCGCCGGCAAGGGGATGCCGTCGATCGTCGGCAACGCCCGGCCGGGCGAAGGAGTACCGGCGCTACGGGGTTACGGCTCGCTTTGCTGGACGCTACTGGCGTCGGCGATCACGACGCTCGTGGGAACGCTGCTAATCATTACGCTTTGGCCCCGAGGCGGTTAGAAACGCATATCGAGGATCGAGACTCACGTGGGACGCATCTGGCAGTTTTTTAAGGACCTCGCGCTCAACATCGTTCGAGCGCCCGGCCGCTTTGCGCAGCTCTCGGTGCCGGCGATCGCGGCCACGCTGTCGGTGTTTTTGCTGCTGTCCTTTTTGCTGATCGTGATCTTGATCCCGCGGTTCGATACGTCGGGACAACTCGCCGGTTCCTGGGCGTATACCACGCGCAGCGGTTGGGAAATTGCCGGCATTATCCTCTGCCTGATCGTCACGCCGATCGTCGTGTACTACGCGGTTCGTCTCTGGCTCGAAGGGGACGTCTCGCGATTTCCGGATATCGACTATGCCTGGAAACGTGGGCTGGCGGAAATGGAGCGGGCCGGGCTCGACCCGACGATGGCGCCGATCATCTTAGTGCTCGGCGGTCGCGACGCGCAGGATGCGAAAGCGCTGGCGTCCGATCCGCGACAAGGGTTTCGCGTGCGCGGCGCTCCGGAGGACCAGGGCTCCGGCGTGGCCATGCAGTGGTTCGCCGGCAAGCGATCGATCGTGCTCGTGGCGACCTTCGTGGGCCAGCTCTGCGAATTAGCGCAGCTGTCCGACGGCGCCACGGACGCGCATGCCGCGGAAGATGAAGCGTCGCCCGCGCTGACCGAAAGCGGCCGGACGATGATGCTCGGCGATCCGCGCGCGGCCACGCCGCGATCCGTTAGGCCTCAGCCGACGCGCGAGGGGACGGCCATGATCGAAGGGACGATGTTCGTCCCTTCCGGCGAAGGTTCAAAAACGGCCTTCATCGCGATCAGCCAGCCCGGCGTCATTCAAAAGGCCGCCGCGCGGATGAATTCCGATGCGGCCGCGGAGCAGCAATTGCGGTTGCGTTACCTCTGCCGGTTGCTGCGGCGGATGCGTCGTCCGTATTGCCCCATCAACGGCATGATCGCGTTGACTCCGTACCAGCATTTGCTCCGGGAAGCCGACGCCGTGAGCCTGGAAACAGCCCTTCGCGCCGACTTAGACGTGGCGTTCCAAACCTTGATGGTCCGTTGCCCGACCGCGGTCCTCGTCACCGGCATGGATTTGGACCGGGGCTTTGACGAGCTTGCCCGCCGCGTGGGCGAAGAACGCACGACGAAGCAGCGCTTCGGCAAGGGATTCGAGCTTTGGCGTCCGCAAAGCGACGAGAACATGCACACCGCCGTCCGTCACGCCTGCGCGGCATTTGAGGACTGGACGTACAAGCTGTTCCGTGAGCCCGGCGCTTTGGAAGAACGCGGCAATCGCGACTTGTTCGCCCTGGTCTGCCGGATGCGTGGCCGCGTTCAGCAGCATTTGATGCATCTCCTGGAAAGCTGCTTCGCCAGAACCGCGGGCGAGGAATCGCGATTGCTGTTTTCGGGCCTGTATTTTTCGACCCTGGGATCGCGCCCCGCCTTCGCCACCGCGATGATCGAAAAAATGATTGAGCAGCAGGAAGAACTGGAATGGACGAGCGAGGCGCTGCGGAGCGACGCCCGTTGCCGGCTCTGGGCGAAATGCGCCATGGGCGCGGCGGCGCTATTTTTGGCCGCGGTGGCCGCAACAACCTGGCAGTATGCCCGCTAAGCGAAGATCGGGGTTCACGCACACTAGGCAGCGGGAAGCGTTCCGCGGCCTGAGACGTATCGGTCGATTCGGCAGGGAGTGGCAGTGCGTCCGACCTGGTTCATTTAGTCGAACGCAACTTCGGCCAAGCGAAATTGTTCGAAATCTCTTCCCATGCGCGCAACCAGGCAAGCTCCGCGGTGGCGTCCGACGTCTCAAGTGGCTGCGTTCCGTCGAGGGCGCGGCGACGTGAGGGGGATGTCCTCAATGAACTTGTCGTAACAGGCGAGGCAGAGCCTGCGCCAAAGTTATTCCGCACGGCGTTGAGGTCCTGAATATCAACCTTGCCGTCGAACGGCGCGGTGTCGCCCAGGACGCCTTCGCCCGTCGCGCCGAAGTGATTGCGGACGTTGTTCAGGTCCTCGATGTTGACGGCACCGTCGCTGTTGGTGTCGCCGGGCGTGGCCTCGTCTTCAACGACGACTTTCCACAGCTCACGCGCGCTGGTGCCGAATAAATCAACCCTCGGCGAGAAGTAGAGCGTGCTGTCGACTCTTGTCATATTCGTAATATACTTGCTCCCTTCAAAGTAACCGTCTGTGACCAACATCGTTCCGGTCTCCGTACCATCACTCGACCAGAGTTCCTTTCCGTTGCGACCATCGATCGCGAAAAACACCGTTCCGCCAACGCTGGTGAGCCCGATTGGATACGAACCTCCGCCAGGAGTGGAATTGATGTCCTTAACGACTGTGGTCCCGCCGGCTGTTCCGTCACTTTTCCAGAGCTCAACGCCACGCTCGGCATCCCATGCTTGAAAGAACATCGTGTCATTGGCTTTAATGAACTCTTTGGGGTCCATGGCGCATGCGCATTCATTATTCACATGCACCATCGCCGTGTGATCACCATCGCTAATCCAGAGTTGCGTACTCCCTCCGTCAGAAGTCGGTGGTGCGGAGAAAAACAGTTTGCCAAAAGCGCTGGCGAGGTACTGGGGATAGTAACCTGCGCCGTTCCGAGGAAAGTCGTCCTTGACAAGTACTGTGCCCGAAGACGTACCATCGCTTTTCCATAGTTGAGGTGCGTCGTCGTGCCATTCGGCGTATTCCATTACAAAATACAGCGTTCCGTCAACATTTGTCAGACTCCGCAACCTTGGGCATGCCTCCTCATGTGGATCCTGTTCGCATTGGTCGCGCGGGCTGATGTTCCTCACGAGCATCGTGCCGGCTTCCGTGCCATCGCTCTTCCAAAGTTCGTGACCCGTTACACCGTCGTTAGCGGCGAAGTACAAGGCGCCGTTCATGTTCGTGGCGCCGCTTGGACTTGAACCTCCGTTTGTGTTAATGTCTTTCACCAAAACCGTGCCTGCTTCCGTGCCGTCACTCTTCCAAAACTCCGTCCCATGAACTCCGTCGCCAGCGATGAAATAAAGCGTGCCATCGACGTCTGCCAAGCCGCTTGGATAGGAACCCGCACTGCCCGCGCGGATGTCCTTGACCATGACAGTTCCAGTCTCCGTGCCGTCGCTCGTCCAGAGTTCCCACCCGCTGTCGTCGGT
>JALHLM010000388.1 GCA_022844585.1 Pirellulales bacterium
CGGCGATCGCCCTGAGCCGCCGCAGGCGCCGCATCAATGGAAGGTGTACTGTCTTGACCTTTCGAGCGGCGAAGTGCTTTGGGAGCGGCAAGTTCACGAAGGCCAGCCGCAAAGTTCGATTCACTTGAAGAACAGCTTCGCGTCCGAAACGCCGGTCACGGATGGCGAGCGCGTCTACACGATGTTCGGCAACGTGGGCATCTTCTGTTTCGATCTGGAAGGCAATGAACTCTGGCGGCATGAACTGCCGGTGCATAAGTATCGACTCGGCTGGGGCACAGCCGCGTCGCCGGCGCTCTATCAAGGTCGCCTGTACGTCGTCAACGACAACGAGGAAGCCTCGTACCTCGAATGCCTCGATGCGAAGACCGGCGAGCAAATCTGGCGCGTCGATCGCGACGAAAAAAGCAACTGGGCGACGCCCTACATCTGGGAAAACAACCTCCGCACGGAGCTAATCACGCCCGGCACGAACAAAGTCCGCGCCTACGATCTCAATGGAGCACTGCTGTACGAACTGGGCGGGATGTCGAGCATCACGATCGCCACGCCGTACTCGAAGAACGGCCTGCTCTATGTTAGCTCTGGCTATGTGCTCGACCCGAAGAAGCCGCTCTTCGCCATCAAGCCCGGCGCGAGCGGCGATATCTCATTGGCCGACGACGCGACCAGCAACGACCACATCGCCTGGTGCCAAAAAGACGCCGCCCCGTACAACCCGACGACCATTATCTACGGCGACCTGCTGTACGTGCTGCTCGATCGCGGCTTCCTCACCTGTTACGACGCGCACACCGGCGCGATGGTCTATGACAAGCAACGCTTGCCCGAAGGTCAGGCCTTCACCTCTTCCCCCTGGGCGTACGGCGGCAAAATCTTCTGCCTCAACGAAGACGGCAAGACGTTCGTCGTCAAGGCGGGCCCGGAGTTCGAGCTACTCCACACCAACGACCTGGCCGAAGACGACATGTGCATGGCCACGCCGGCGATCGTCGGGGATAAATTGTTGATCCGCACGGCGGCACGGGTGTATTGCTTGAGCAATACGGTGGGGGCGAGTCGTTAACGGACACACGCACGTTATGGCACGGTCTCCCGACCGTGCCATTGATGACGCGGTTATGGTCCCAGTGTGGGAGACCTTCGGTCGGTCGAGTGACACGGTCGGGAGACCGTGCCACAACAATGTGAGCAGCCGTTGCCTTACCGCACCGTCGCCATGTACTGCAAGAACTGAGCTTCCAGCAGCTTGAAGTTGCTCCCGAAGACCTTGGTAAAATCTTCGAGCCGTTGCTCGGGCGTGTAGTCGGCGAAGATCGGCCGCGCCGCCATCGATTGCAGGTACTTGGAATACTGCTGCGGGCGCGTTTCCACGAGCCAATACGTGAACGCCCAGGCTTCGGCGTAGGCCTGCGAGGCCTGTGATTGGAACAGGCGATCGTTCGTCACCAACTCGGCGATGGTTCCCGGCTGGCGCTTGCTGGCCAGCGCTCGAAAATCATCAAAGCGGCCACGATTGACCCGCGACGGTTGACTGGGATTCGACCGCGAGTCGTACACGCCCGGCGCTTCGAACAGCGTGCCGAGTCCCTCGACGACCCAGCGCGGCGCCGCGCCGAAGCGGCGATGAATGCCGGTGTTGTAGGCGGTCTGGTGCGTCGCTTCGTGAATAATTGTCTCGGCGTTCATCTTCCAGTCCTGACGATTGGACTTCCCGCCGCCGATATCGAACATCGAGATGCGGTTGGTCATCGAAGAATAGTAGCCCAGCACGGAAGCGTCGATCTTGGCCCCTTCCGCACGCGCCTGGCGCAAGAACTCATCCTGATTGCGATACACGACCGCCACGAGCGGAAACTGCGGTTCCGCCAGTCGGAATCCGCGCACCGAGAAATAATGGGCGCAGGAGCGATAAAGATCTTCAAACCGCTGGCTCCACTGCCCGCTCTGCCCCGGCGGATGCGCGACGAGATAGTGCCCCGTGGCGCTGATCTCGAATTCTTTACCTAAATCGCGCGCCAGCACCGCGCGCAGTTCGGAACTGGTGTAACCGCGAAAGCGATCGCCCAGTTTGCGATAGTTCCGCGCCTCGCCGGGATGAAAGGTCAACAACCGGCCGTCGCGCGCCAGGAAGATGACTTCCGACTTTGACCATTCCAAGGCCGTTCCCTCGGCGCGGCGGCCGTCCAATTCCAGCGTGAACAGCGAACCATTCGCGCCCAACCCGGCCGCTTCGACGCGAGGAACGGTCGCCAGCACTAAGATCGTCGCCAGAATCGCGAATCGCATAGGGACGCTCACGAAATGAGATGCCACCGCAGGTTTGGGCGCGGACACCTGAAAATCTACTGCGCTCGCGTTCGCGGCTCCGGCCGCCCCTGTGACGAACATCCTGGCGCGTGGCGGCCCGGCGAAACTGGTGTTACAATTCTGTCGAATACAACGGCGGCGCGGCGCGTTTGGCGCTGCGGCGGTGCGAACTTGCGGAGGCTCGCCCATGTGGAAAGCAGTGCTGGTCGTGACTTGTCTGATGTTTCAGGCCGAGGCGGAACCGGCCACGACGGCCTCGCCAGCGCCGGACACGGCCGCGCAGGTCAAGCAACTGGTCACGCAACTCGACGCCCGCGAAAAAACGTCGCGCGAATCCGCCGAGCAAGCCCTGCTGGAACTCGGGCCCACGGCGCTCGACCACTTGCCGGAACCCACGGCGCGGATGTCGGCCGAGGTGAAGCAGCGTTTGGCCCGCGTCCGCGGCAAGCTGGAAAAAGCGCTCGCCGATTCCCACAAGGAAGCCACGCACATCACGCTATCAGGCGAAATGGCGTTGACCGACGCGGTCAAGTCGATCGAACAACAATCCGGCAACAAAGTCTACTTAAGCCTGGCCGATGACGACTCCGATTCCGACGCCAAGCTGACCTTCGACATCAAAGACGAGCCGTTCTGGCAAGCGCTCGATCACGTGCTCGATCAGGCGCAACTCTCCGTCAACGCGTATGGCGACCAGCAGGGCCTGGCCCTCGTCCGCCGCGGAGAAATGGCCGCGCCGCGCACCGGTCTCGCCGTCTACGCCCAGGCGTTTCGTATCGCTCCGCTGGATATCAGCGCCACGCGCGATTTCTCCTCCGGCGTCGGCAATACGCTGCAACTGCAACTCGAAGCAGCTTGGGAGCCACGACTCGCGCCGATTGTGCTGTCGCTACCGATGGATTCTTTCGCTGCCACCGACGACCTAGGCAACGCCCTCACCATTCAAGGGGGCGAACAAGAATACGAAATCCCCGTCGGCCCAGGCCAATCAACCGTCACCTTGCCGCTCACGTTCGACCTGCCGGCGCGCTCAGCCGGCAAGCTCGCCGCGATCGAAGGCAAACTCCGCGCGCTCCTGCCGGGCCGCCAGGAGACTTTCAGCTTCGCCAAGATCGACAAGGCCAAGAAAACCTCGCAAACCAAGGCCGGCGTGACCGTCACCATCGACGAAGTCTGGAAAAACAACGACGCCTGGGAAGTCCGCGTGCTGACGCGCTTCGAGGACGCCGCCGGCTCGCTGCAATCGCACTTGAACTGGGTCTTCAACAACGAAGCCAAGCTCCTCGCGCCCAACGGCGAGGAGATCCCCTACGACAGCCTGGAAACCACGAGCGAAGACGAGAACGAAATCGGCATGGCCTACATCTTCGCCCGCGAACAAGGCCTTGCCGATCACACCTTCGTCTACCGCACGCCCACGTCAGTCACGGAAGTGGAGCTGGATTTCGAAATCAAGGACCTTGAACTCCCGTAACGCCGTCCCACATCAGCCCGATCCCCACTAGCCCGACGCGCAAGCGAGGGGGAGTTTATGCGGGACTCGCTTGGAACGTCTTACTCGAGGCGACGTCTGTTCCCCCTCGCTTGCGCGTCGGGCTAGTGTAGTTACTTTCCTGCCGCTTTTTGCCTAACGATACAAATCAATGATGGATCGCCCACCCCGAAGTTGGTCGTTGGCCGCTTTTCTCACTGCGTTCTTGCTTGCGCAACCGTTGTCAGCGCAAGAACCCGCCCCGGCCGCGCCGACGGTACTCAAGATTCCGCCCACCAAGACAGTGGCCACGATCGACGGCGAAGCGGTCACCATGGCCGAGGTCCAAACGGTACTCCAGGCGATTTATCAGAATCAGGAATCGCGCAAGACTCCGCCGCCTGCCGTCGCGCAAGCGCTGGAGACCGCCATCGATCAGCGCCTGGTGCGGCGCTACATTCTCACCGCCACCGAAGGCGCCAAGGACGAGCAAATCCAAGAAGCGATTCAGCGCCTCGAAACGAACCTCGCCCAACAAAAATCCTCCCTCGAACAGTTCAAGCAGCAACAAAACCTGGATGACGCCGGTTTGAAAGCGCAGATCAATTGGCAGCTCAGTTGGACCAAGTACCTTGCTCAATCGCTCACTGACGCCTCGCTGGAAGCCTGCTTCGCGCGGCATCGCCGGGACTTGGACGGTTCGCAACTCCGTGTCAGCCACGTATTGCTCCGCGTTGACCAACCGCAAGTATTGGAGGCTCTGCAACCGACGCTCGCCGAGGCTAAACAGATTCGCCAAGACATCCTCGACAAGAAGATCACCTTCGCCGACGCGGCCAAAAAATATTCGGAAGGGCCCAGCCGGCGCGTTGGCGGCGACCTCGGTTGGATCGGCCGCAATGGACCGATGATGCCGGCCTTCAACGATGCCGCGTTTGCCCTCGAAAAAGACCAGGTCAGCGAGCCGATCATCACCCCCTTCGGCGTTCACCTCATTCAAATGACCGACGAAAAGCCCGGCGACAAGCAATGGAGCGACGTCCAGGAAAAGCTCAAGCAAATTGTCGCCAAAGAGATCGTCGAAGAGATCGCCAAACAACAACGCGCGAACCTCAAAATCGAATATGTCGACGACTTTCCGCATTTTCTGCCAGGCACAAAAGAAATGGCCCCTTGGGACGGAGCCCAGACCGCGACTAGCACGCCTCCGAGCGCAGAATAGCCTGAGCGACTTGTCGCCCATGTAGCCCGTCGTTTACACTGGCCTGTATCCCACCGCACGCCCAGCGCCGCGCCGAGCGCCAGGCGAAGCGACTTCCCTCCCCAACCTGCGAGGCGCATCATGAGGCCGGACCTCTCCCGTCGCGAGTTACTGCGCATCGGCGGCGTCAGCGTGTTGGGTTCACTGCTGCCACGGAAAATGGCGATCGCCGAGCAAACCGCCGCACCGCGCGCGGAGCATTGCATCTTCATCCTGTTGCAAGGCGGCCCCAGCCACCTCGATCTCTGGGATCCCAAACCCGACGCGCCGGTGGAAGTCCGCGGGCCGTTTCAATCCATCGACACCAGCGTCGCCGGCATTCAATTCACGGAGATGGTCCCGCACGCGGCGCGGATCGCCGAGCACTTGCTGGTCGTGCGGTCGATGGAACATCGCTTCACGAACCATATCGCCGGCACCTACGTCACGCTGACCGGCTCGAACGATCAACCGGATCAAGATCGCGAAGCTAAAGGGGACGATTTCCCCGGTCCGGGCGCGGTGCTCAACTACTTGCAGCGCGAGCCTTCGCCGGTGCCGGTGAGCGTCTCGCTGCCGACGTGGCTCAGCATCCCCGGTCCGTCGAATCGCATGCCGGGCCAGTATTCCGGCTTCCTGGGCCCGGTGCATGATCCTTTCTTAATCGCCGGCGAGCCGCAGAAGAAAGAATTTCGCCCGCTCTCGTTGACGTTGCCCGAAGGGTTCGCCGCCGAGCGGATGTCGGCCCGCTGGTCGCTGCTCGGGCAAATGGACGACGCCGCGCGCCGACTGGAACGTTCGCAACTCACCACGCACGATCGACTCCGCCAAAGCGCGTACGAATTGATTATCGACCCGCGCGTCCGCGAAGCCGTCGATCTTTCCCTGGAGCCCGAGGCGACGCGCGAGCGCTACGGCAATACCAAGATCGGCCAATCGCTGCTGCTGGCGCGGCGTCTGATCGAAGCTGGCGTGAAGCTCGTCGCCTACAACGCCTTCAATCAGGAATGGGACACGCACGGCGGCCTGAAGGGACGTTACGA